>DASRAT010000235.1:0-3193 GCA_035638015.1 Gemmataceae bacterium
CATCGGTTTGCTGATCGGCCTTAGCCTGTGCGGCGGCGGGTTGCACTACCACCGCCGCGGTTGGCGGATCTTTGGACAGTTCCTGACCTCCGGCGGCATTGTGCTGTTGTATCTCAGCACCTTCGCCAGTTTCGGCTATTACAGCCTGTTGCCGCGAGAACATGCGGCTTTGTTCCTGATAGCGATCATCGCCGAGGCAGCACTATTGGCGATCTATTATGAGGCGCCGGCCATCGCCATCATGGCGGTCATTGGCGGCTTGCTGACGCCGCCGCTAATGCGGACCGACCACGACCAATATCAGAGTCTTTTCACGTATCTGGCGCTCCTGAACGTCGGCGTGGTGGCGCTTGCGTGGTATCGCCCTTGGCCCGCCGTCTCCTCCGTGGCCCTGGCCGGGACGCAACTTTTGTTTTGGGCCTGGTACTGGCAGCATTTTCACCCCGAGAAACGTGTAGCGGCATTGACGTTTCAAGCCGTTGTTTTTGGGCTTTTCCTGGTTCACAGTGCGGCCACCCACATCTGGCGGCGCCGCTCCGCCGACATTGAGGACCTGGTCCGTTTGCTGGTTAACGCCTTTTTGTTCGCGGTTGCGTTTTTCGTGCTGGTCAACCCAGATTACAACGACTGGCGTGGGCCCCTGGCCCTGGCGCTGGCTGTGGTGTACACCTTGCTGGCCCTGCAAATCAGCATTCGCCGACCGGACGATGGCCGTCAGTTGTTTGTTACCGTCGCACTGGCCATGGCGCTGATCGCCACGGCGTTTGCCTGGCAGGCTAGCGCGGCGTGGATCGCCGTCGGCTGGGCGGTGCAAGGCCTGATTTTGTGGTGGTTCGGCCTGCGCATTCGGGCCGATGCCTTGCGTATGCTGGGCGTTGCATTTTTAGCGTTGGCGGCGGGGCGGCTGGTGCTGATCGATACGCCGGGCGCTCACCCTCAACCGTTTGTGCCGCTGCTCAACAAATATGGCGTGCCGGCCACCGCGGTGGCGGCCGCGTTGATTATGGCTGCCATTGCGTCGCGGCGGTTTCTGGGTGGAGCAAGAGAGATGGATGTCCTGGCCCTGCGCGGCCTGGGCCTGTGTGGCGTTGGCCTTTTGTGGTTTGTTCTGTCATTTGAGGCCTTTGAATACTTCGAGGCCCAGAGCCGTGAGTTGGACCGCACAGCGAACCTGGACCGGCGATTGCTTGATGATCCCGAACGCGATCGGATTTATCGGCAACTGGATGAACAGCAAACGACGCTGCGCCGCAGCGCCCAAACTGCCCTTTCGGTGCTGTGGGCGATTTACGCCGTCGTGATGCTGACCGTGGGATTCCGCATGCAGAGCCGGCCGCTGCGCTGGTTCGCCCTGGGTTTGTTTGGTTTGACATTGCTCAAAGTCGGCTTCATCGACACGGCGGAACTACGCGGCCTCTATCGCGTGGCTGCGTTTTTGGCCCTGTCGTTGATGATGGGCCTGGGGGCTTGGGGCTATCAAAAAGTGCGGCACGCACTTGTGGTTGCGGAGCACAAGGAGACTGACCATGCGACCTCTTAAACGTCGACAATGGCGCGCCGCGGCGCTGCTCGTGACTCTGGTGTGGACCGGCGGCTGGTTGTTCGCGGCCCCGGATAAGCAAGGCCAGTCCCCAGAGACATCCGGCGAAGGCGACCCCACGTTGAGCGGTTGGGAATGGATGCAAGAAATCCGCCTGCCCAAAACCAACTCCAAGTACTGCGCTATTGCCTTGCCGCCGACCGTCCTGGGGAAAGCCCAACAGGACCTGAGCGACCTCCGCCTGGCCGACGCCGCCGGCACGCGGTTGCCTTTCGCCTTGCGCGTGCTGCGCACCACAGTGATTCAAAAGGAATTGCCGCTTGTCCGTCAGTACGATGCCGGGCCAGTGGCTGCCAAAGGTTGTTATGAAGTGAGTTTGGAATTGGGAGAAATGGCTGATTTGGGCCACAACGAAATCGAAATCGTTACGGCCGGTAAAAACTACCGGCGCAAGGTGGAGATTCTCGGCGACAATAAGGCCAGCTTCGACTCTGGCCGGCAACTGCTGGATAAGGACAAATACCTTGTCCATTTCGAGTTGGAGGGAACGGTCGTCGACATTCGCAAACTGCGCTACGAAACGAACAAGGTCCGGTTTTTGAAGGTCCGCGTTTACGCCGACACCGGCAGCGGTGAGCCAATGCCCAAGATCGACAAGGTAACAGTCCGCTACGCGGAAGCCATCAAGGGCGAGGATGTGACCTGGCCGGCCACGCTGGAAGACCGCGAGCCGGTCAAAACCGACGCCGGCCCCGGTTCGGCGTGGTACATCCAACTGGGCCCCGATCCGGTGCCGTGCGAGCGGTTGTCCTTCACCGTGAACGGCGTCCCGGTCGAACGTCCCTTCCGCCTGGAAGTGGCCGACACCGAGGGCCAGAAGCAATTCCTGCTTCAGGATCTCGACGCCAAGTTTGAGACGGTGCGGCACTGGAAATGGCACAAATCGGGAGAACGGTGGCAACTGGACATCGACTTCCTGGAAGAGGTCCGCGCCCGGAGGCTGCGTCTGACGGTCACCGATTTCGCCAACCCGCCGCTGGAACCGATCAACGTGAGTTACACGGCGGCCATGCGCCAGGTGATTTTTGCGCTGCCCGACCCGGCCAAATACAAGTTTCCACTGGGGTTGTACTTCGGCAACCCAAAAATCACTCCTGCTAACTACGATTTCGCTCAACAACTGCCGGCGACGCTGACCCCGCCCCCCCAGAGAATCACCCTTGGCGACTTTCAGGGAAACCCGGCTTATGTGCCGCCGGCGCTGCCGCTTTCGGAACGGGCGCCCTGGTTGATCTATGTGATGCTTGGCGCAACCAGCGCGGTGTTGCTGGCTGTTCTGTTGTTGTTGGCGCGGACCGCCATTCGTCGTCACGACGCGGCTCAATCGGCGGTATGAAAGAGGGGTTTGTTGTGGATGTGTAAAATCGTTCGATGAGGCGCAGTCATGACAGAATCGAAGAATGTGAACGAACTGTTCGACACGCTGGCCAAGATCTTGTTACGATGCTTTGTGCTGGGCTATCTCCTTCTTCTGCTCTGGTTTGTCTTGTACATGGTTGCTGGCGATTTTGGCATAGGAAGCGCGTTTTTTGGTTTCACGCCCCATGAAGTGGCCTTGATTAATTACTGCGGGTTGGCCGTTGTGAAGTGCGC
>DASRAT010000236.1:0-5398 GCA_035638015.1 Gemmataceae bacterium
TGTCTCAATAACATTATTTTACCCAATCTCGGGACCCTGTCAATGCTCTCAGTGCCAACCCCACCGCTGACGAGTTGGACAGGCAGATGGAATCGCTGAAGATCATCTTTTTGTGCATTGCTGCCGCCGTGGTGTACGGCATACTCCACGATCAGGTCACGGCCCGGGTATGCGTGGAGTATTTCACGATTGGCCATCCGCCGGTGTTCGACACCGATTCGCCGACGCTGCTCGCTTTGGGGTGGGGCGTCATCGCGTCCTGGTGGATCGGGCTGATTTTGGGTGTGCCTGCCGCGTTGGCGTGTCGGGCGGGAGCGCTGCCCAAGTTCCAGGCGTCGCGCCTGCTGCGTCCGATTGGCGCGTTGATGCTTACCATGGCGGTTTTGGCGTTGCTGGCAGGCATTGCGGGATATTACGCAGCCAAAGCGGACGCCATCCGGCTGATGGGACCTGTGGCTTCGCGTGTGCCCGCCGACAAGCATCACGCCTTTATGGCGGACCTATGTGCGCACTTGACTGTCTATGGAGTCGGGGTTTTAGGCGGATTTGGATTGTGCGGATGGATTGTCATTCAGCGCTGGGTGCTGGCACGCAAGGCACAGTAACGGTTCTAACAAGAATCTCTCCCCACCTCTACCGCCCCCATGCGACCCCGCCAACACGCAGGCCAACAGCACCAACACCACAATCGCCAAGTACGCCCGCAGAATCACCTTCCCTTCTCGCTCCGACCACTGCTCCTCCGCCCGTCCGCCAAACCACTTTCGCAACATCTGACAAACCTCAACATCCAAACGCCGCCAGACGAACTCGAACCACGTGCGGTCCAGACGCACCGCGATGTAAACCCAGCCAACAATACCGGCCACGGTAACCAGCGTGTTCGCCCACGAGTTCAGCGGCCACTGCCACGGGTTCCAGTACCAGGCCGGACCGACGAATTCTCCGCCGGACCAGCCGCCGATGAACGGATAAAAATACGGCAACACCCACGGCGGAGTGTTCCAGGGGCCACGTGAGCCGAAATAGTCGCAGGCCAAGTGCAGATGCCAGTTGAGCACCGTCAGCGTGACGCAGCGCAGCCGGTCTCGCGCGAAGAGCGCCGGCGCCAAGGCCCACACCAAGCAGCCAAGCAGATTGTGGCAAAGAATATGATGATAGCGGAAGTAGGCGTCCGAACTGAGAAGGACGCCAAGCCCATCTAGGTCCGGCAGCATCCCGCCGAGAAAGACGAGCAAGCGATCCCGGCGCGTCAGCGGCACGACGTTCGCCGTGCACCAGCCGATCAGGGCGTGGGTTCCCGGGGCCATTGACTTTGTCTCGTAGGACAGGATTGCGATCCTGTCCCGAATACTGGACAGGATCGGAATCCTGTCCTACGTCCCCGTGCGCCGATACTGCACCGGCACAAGCTCCGGTTGGCTCGGATCAATGCGCAGCGATTCGCTGAAGTCCGCCTGCGCCTTGGTCGTATCGCCCAATTGATGATAGCTTTGCCCGCGATTGCGCAAGGCCATCACAAACTCCGGATACAATTCCAGCGCCTTGGTGAAATCCAAAACCGCCTGGTGATGGTTTTTCATCTCCGCATGGACGGAGCCGCGGTTATTGTAAGCCTGGAAATCGTTGGGATTCAGCTCCAACGCCTTGTTGAGGTCGGCCAGGGCCTCGCCGAATTGGCCGCGTTTGCTGTAAGCGTTGCCGCGATTGCCGAAGGCCAACCCGCTTTTAGGGTCGAGTTTGATCGCCTCGGTGAAATCCTGAATCGCGTGCACATGTTCCTCACGCATGAAATAGATATAGCCGCGATTGATGTAAGCCTCGACATTTTTGGGTTCGACCACAATGGCCGAACTGAAATCCTTCCGGGCTTTTTCGAGATCGCCCAGCGACAGGTAAATCAAGCCGCGCGCCACCATCGCCTGGGTGTCGTCGGGCGACAGGCTAAGCACCTCGTCGAAATCTTCCTTGGCCTTGGCTAATTCGCCCAATTTGTTAAAGGCCATGCCGCGGTTATAACGCGACGCCGCATCGTGCGGGTCCATTTTTATCGACTCGTTGTAATCGGCAACGGCTTGTTCGTAGCAACCCTTGGCCGTGTACTGGACGCCGCGGTTGTAATAAAGCTTGGCGTCCGGCTCGATCTGAAGGGCTTTGGTGTAATCGGCAATGGCCCGATCATAGTCCCCGCGGTGGTACAGCTCATCGGCCCGCAAGCGGTAGGCCCCCGGTTCGTTCGGATTCGACGCGATGGCGGCCGACAATTTGGCCAGATCCGCGTCTTCCTCCACCTGCACGGTGCCAAGGACGGGCAGCAGCTGGTCCACCGGGGCGCCATCCTTGTTTTCACCCGAGCAACCAATCATGGCAAGTAAAGCCAATGGCATTATCGACTTACGCACGAAAATCTCCTTTCATGGCCGCCGCGGTAATGGTAGACGGCCAGGGGCATGGTAGTTACCAAATTCCACCTTGGGGACAAAGAGCGAATTGGCATGCGCGGAATCGGATAGGTGTCGGCGCTTTCGGCGAGCTGGGCGGAGCTGGCGCTTGGGCTTGTTCGCGCCGACTCCGGTGGCGAGCCAAACCGCAGCGGCGAGATCCCTCCCTTACCGCATCCGATTTGCCGTGGTGGGACCGCTGCCAACCAGGGGTCGATGCCATAAACTACCTTTCCTGCAACACGTGCGTGAGCCGCGACGGAGGCCATGCTCCGACCCTGTTGCCGTTTTTTGCCAATCCACAGGAGGTCTGCAATGAGAAAACTCTGCGTGCTTTTGGGCACGTTGCTCGTTTGTATGTGTAGCGGTTGCAGCGAGGACCCCAATACCAGGCTCATCGCCGGCACCATCTCCACCTTGCAAGAATCGACCGCGCTGTTCGAGCAAATCGCCAAAACGATGAATGACGCAGCCAGCCAGGCCGAGAGCGCCGGCAAGCCATTGGCCCTGGACAAAGTCGAAAAGGCCCTGGCCGATGCCGACGTCCTCAAGCAAAAGGCGAAGATTCTCCAAAACATCAAGGCGGAAGCGGAACGGCGCAAGGATAACATCACCGCCGACCAGCGCGACGAATACTCCAAGAAATACCGGGGCGATTTCCAAAAAGCGGTGGCCGACGTGGACGCGGCCCAGCTAAAACTGGACGTCGCGCTGCGTCGAGCCGAGACCGTGGCCGACGACGGCGGCAAACGGTTCTTGTCGGAAAAATTGGGCAAAAAACTCAAGGACATTCAGGACGAGTTTGAGGTCCTTACCAAACGGCAATCGTGACGCTTACGCCCTGGCGTCGCGCTCGGTTTCGGAGGAGATCATGAAGCTCTCCGTGTTGGTCGTCAGTGTTGTGTTGGCCGCCGGATTCGTGGTGACCCAGCAACCCACGACTGTCGGCCCGCACGAGGCCATAGTCAAGGAGATGCTGGCCACCATTGACGACATCAACAAGATCCTGAAAACCATCCAGGATTCCGACACCGCCACCGTGGCCCGGCCGGAGTTGAAAAAAAACGGCGACAAAATGGTCGAATTGCAAAAACAAGCCACCGAGGGCATGCAGCCCACCAAGGATGAAAAAGACAGGCTGGCAAAAGAATACGCCCCCAAGATGGATGCGGCCTTCAAGAAATTCAACGAAGAATCGATCCGCGTCAAGGCCATTGCCGGCGGTAAAGAGGCCTTGGCCGAGTTGCCCCTGTTCTTGGATAAAGAAGACAAGGCCAAAATCAAAAAGGACGGCAAGTAGGCAGCTTGCGGCGGAGCAGGCGAGGACAGGGCCGTGCGCCAACGATATTTGTCCTGGATGTTCGTTATCCCCGCCGCCCTCTCAGGCGGCTGCGGCCGCCAGGACACCAAGCCGGCCGCCACACCCTTGACGCCCGCCCAGGAAATCGCCGTCAAGGAATATGTGACCCTTTTGGAAGAAAAGATCGAATTTCAGGAGCGCACCGCCGCCGTGTTGGCAACCGTGCAAGACAACGCCGCCTCCAAGACCGCGGCCTTGGAAAAGTTGCTGCAACTGGAACGTGACATCAATGCCTTCAACGACCGCGCGGCGCAGAAACGACCCATCGACATGGCGGTGTTGCTGGCCGGACAGGAGCGGGTGTTGGCACGGGAGCTAAAAGCGGTCCAGGGCATTCAAGCAGAGGTCAGCCGCATTGTCCGAATGCCCGGCGGCGAAGATTTCTTCGACAAACAACTCAAGCCGCTCTTGGAGGCAACCAAGGGGCGCTGAGCGTGGGCCGTGCCCAGAGAAGCAATCGATGAAAAAAACCTGCAAATTGCTTGGAGTTTTGCTGCTGCTGACAGCCCTGCCCGGTTGCGGCGGCTGGGATACCACCCTTCGCGATTGGAATGTGTGGATCAACGAAGTCTGCGATACCATGCTGATGGTCACGGACGACGCCTCCGCCAAAAAGCACCTGGCCGGACAGTTTAAGCTCTTGGACGTGAAGTTTGAAAAGCTGCGCCTGGACACCGAAAAAAAAGTGCAATCCGTGGAACAACTCAAGGATAAGGAAGAACGCTTGAACTGGCAAAACGCCGCCCTTGACTATCATGAGGAATGCAAGGCGAGCATAAAGCGATTGAACAGTTCACTGGAGCGCTTGACAGTGCTGATCAACGGCACTTCCGACAATGAGAACTTGAAAAGGGTGCGCGACTTCCAATGGGGCAACACTCCCCTTGCGTTTCAGTTTCAGGGAACTCCCTTCCCCACTGGCGGCGGTGTGTTCATGCCCCCGCCCTGAGGATGCCAGCGATTACGGGTTCTTCCTGCAAAGGCGTCGTTATTGATCTAAACAATTGCATGACGTTGTTCCGCGTTTGCCAAGCCCATTGACCTCGAGGTCCGCCATGAGCACCGAGTCCGCCGATCGCCAGCAGCTCAAAGTCAAGGAATTCATGCAGCTTTTGCCCGTGACCCTGGCCGTGGCAGGATTGCCCGACGCCACGGTGGGCCAGTATTTCAACGAAGGCCAGATGGAGAATCGCGCCACCAACCTCAAGCTGGCCTACAAGGTCGCGCGGGCGCTGGTTCTCGATATCGCCAAGTAGCCAGTCCGCCAACGTAAGGCGCCAATGTTCAAGCGGAAAGGCAGCCTTTTTTTGGTGGCCCTCCTTGGCCGCCCAGCCGATAATCGTCGCATGACAGAACCGGCCGCCCATGAGCGAACCGTCCGCCTGATGCGCCCGCCGAGCGCCGACGGCATCGGCGTGTTCAGCGTCAGCGACCGCAGGCGAACGACCTTTTACGCCTTTCGCGAGATCGCCTGTGACATCGGCGGTCGCGGCTTCGCGGTCCACAAACTCGGCCTGGGAACGCTTTACCACGTCCGCGTCGGCAAACCCGAGGAATACTCTTGTGAGTGCATGGGTTTTTTGAGGCACGGCAAATG
>DASRAT010000237.1:0-7210 GCA_035638015.1 Gemmataceae bacterium
TCACCGTTACCGTCAGCACGCCCGCGCCGGTGTTGCCGCAAACAGTCGTCGTGACTGAGGAAGCTAACTCATCCCCTCAGGGGCATTTGCCAGTCACCGTTCCCATCGAAGGGGGGCAGTTGCCCTTCGGCCAGTATCCGGCGGGGGATGTCACAACGCTGCCACTGACTTTGCCTGGCTCGCCGTATCAGCCCCCCCAACCCTGATGGTCAGATTTGCCTTAGTTGCCACCCATGATCCCGGCTGGCTTGCCCGGTCGGTATCCGTTTGCCAAGGTCGCCAACCTTCACCGCGAGTTTTGACGGAACTTGCAAATGGCGATGGGCCACAAATTAGCAAAATGCCGATGATTTCAATGGAACTGCAACCAACAACACATCGGCCAGGATGGGTGATATCGGCAAGCTCGCGGTGATGCGCTGTGGCGGGGAGGGCAACATGACCAGGATAATCCAAGGAGCGCTATGGCTGGTCTTGCTGGCGCCGGGCCTGGCCGCCGCGGCCAACGATGTCGTCCCTCAAGAAGCACAAGCCGCCGCCGTCGAAACCGACGTCCCCAAGCTCCAAACCGACCGGCACAGGGAAACTGGCCTTCCCGATCCGCAAACGACCGATCAAAAAAAAGCCGACCCCAAGGCCGGCGCCGACACTGAAAAATTGCCTGCGCCCCAGGCGTTGCCTGCTGCCGCTGACGCGACGCCTTGCGATCCCTGCTTTTTCCTGAATGCCGATTACCTGCTGTGGTGGATTCGCCGCGGCCCCGCGACGGCCTTTGTCACCACTGCTCCTGATAACGGCACCGGCCTTATCGGCGACCCCAGCACGCGCATCCTTTATGGGCAAGGCGGCATCAACTACGACACCTTTTCGGGCGTCCGCCTCGGTGCGGGTTGGAACTTCGGCTGCGACCGTTTCTGGGGCCTGGAGGCCTCGGGCTTTCTGCTGGAGTCGCGTTCCGCCCACTTCGCCGCCGCGTCCGACCCCGCCGGCAATCCGTTTTTGCTCCGGCCCTTCCTCAGCGTGGTCACCACGGAAGAAAGCGGCGTGGTCATCGCCAATTCCATCGCTCCCGGCCGCGTCCAGGGCGACATCATCATCGACAGCCACACCCGCCTTTGGAGCTACGAAGCCAACCTGGTTGCCCATTCCATCCGCGAAGCCAATCGCCGTTTTGACCTCTTCGTCGGCTACCGCTCCATGGCGCTGGATGAAAACCTCAACATCCAGGAAGATCTGACGCTCATTGACGCCGGCGCGTCGATCTTCCAAACCAGCCCCGTCGGCCAGACCTCCAGTGTCCTGACGCCAGGCGCGGGCAGCAACATTGTGGTGCTGGATCAGTTCTCCACCCACAACCGCTTTTACGGCGGTCAAATCGGCGGCCGCTTCCAATGGCTCTGGAACTGCTGGACCTTGGACCTCACCGCCAAGCTCGCCCTCGGCGTCACCCACGAAGCCGTCACCATCGACGGCGTCAGCACGCTCAACGACCCGACCACTGCCGCAGGCACCATCGTGACTCCCGGCGGCCTCTTGGCCCTGGCCGGCGTTCCCGGAACCAACAGCGGCGTTTACAGCCGCGACCGCTTCGCCGTCATCCCAGAGATGGACCTTCAGGTCCATTGTGACCTGACATGTCATGTCCGCGCCTCCTTCGGTTACACCGGCGTCTACTGGTCCGCGGTCGCCCGTCCCGGCGATCAGATCGACCGCAACGTCAACCCCAAGCTGGTCCCCACCGGCATCGTCGCCGGCGACTTCGACCCCAAAACCGAACAAACCCGGCCGACCTTCGCCTTTCGCGACAACGGCTTCTGGGCGCACGGTGTGACGTTGGGGGTGGAGTTGCGGTATTAGGGAGGTTTGACAACGCCCGGATCGCCTCGCCATAGTCGAAGGCCGCCAAGACCGCCAAGGCCGCCAACCTTTTTACGAGGCAGGCGTTGGCTTTCTTGGGAAAAAGCTGTGGCTTTGCCGTTTGTCGTCTAAAACCACGTATATAATGCCCGCTTTTTGGAAACGATATCCTTGTTTTCACCAAGAGGATCAAGGGGATCAACGTTTTCACGACATGGTCGGTGAACGCCTTCTCCCACCAAGCGCACCTTTTTGCAACAGCCGTCGTTCCAAAGTGCGTCCCTTGCACGGAAGGGTGGCACAACAGGCGGCGCAATCTTGGGTGCCACGCCCTGGCAGCACGCGCATCCTGCGCTAACTCGCAAAGCTCAAGGGCGTGCTGAAACTCCCGGCGGCGCATGCACTGTTTCCTTGGCTTCGACCACGGCGGCGGCGCGTCGAGCGGACATCGATTATATGCACGACAACCCAGTGCAACGTGGTTTGGTCGCCAAGATTGAGGATTGGGAACGGTCCAGCGCTCGCTGGTTCACGGCAATTCGGCCCGTGAAAATCGAAATGGTCGGCATGGTGTTGACGGAACTGGTTTGCGATGGCGATTTGACGACGGTGATGAAACGCAAGGGGATAGGCGAGACCAGTCAATAGAATAGTCGCGGGATGTCGGTCGCGACGTCAGGAGAATGGGACACAGCAACGGGCGCTTCGGCACGCCCTTGAGCTTTGCATGTAAGCGAATGATGCGCTCGCTGTAAGGGCGTGCCACCCAAGATTGCGCCGCCGGTTGTGCCACCCTGCCGCCAGGTGCGGTGCCGCAAGTCGCGCCGTGCAACCTTATTTGGGTTTTTTGAATGTCAGTGCGGCGGCCTCTCCGAGTTTTAGCGCCTCCCGATGATGCGGATCCACGTCCTGGCAGCCCAGGTCGATGTAGATTTCACCGTCTATCGCGGAATACTTGAAACCATGCATTTTCTTGCCTGAAGTTGAGTCCGTGCCGCTCCAATAAGTTCGGACGAACGTCAAACCATTGATTTGGCCCTGCTCAATGGCGGACGGAGACCAACTCTTGCGCCGATTTTCAATTCCTTTGAGCATTTCGGCGTGAAACTGCTCCAACGAGCGTTTTGGAATGTTGGGAGGTGGTTTTAAGATCATTACGAGCAAGCCAGGTACCGTATTATCCGGGCGTAGATCACCTGCCCAGGGAAGTAATTTGGCGCCCTCAAAAGGCGTAGAGGATTGTCCTGCAAAATATCCCTTGGGAGGCCGTAGCTGATACCCTTCTACATTAGTTTCGTTCCCCAATTGCTTCGCCAGGACGGCGTCGGGCAACCACGTTGAAGATTTTGACTGGCTGGTTTGCTCGGATTTTGCCAGTGGTTGATTTGAGCCTTTATCCGTGGCCGCCTGCTTTTGCGGAAGGCCTGGTTGGTCATTGCCTTTCAGGAAGTACCACGCTGCCGCTCCTCCGCCAACCAACAACAAAAGTCCTAGCACGCCGCCACCGGCCAAAAGCCAAATCAAGTTGCCGTTACTTGACTGCCGCTGCTTTTTCTTGCGCCGGGGCTTGAACTCATCTTCGCGTTCAGGACGCCCCATTGAAGCTGGCTTGTGGGCGAGTGATTTGCTCTCGGGCATTTTGGATGGCGGCGAGCCATTGACATCTTCCGATTCCGGAACGACGAGCGCCGCAGCGCATGCCGGGCACTTGACCTTCTTGCCGGCCAATGTGGCGGCCGCCTTCAGGATTTTGCCACAATTACATTGGATGCGCGGCATGCGGTTGACTCCGAGTTGGCAATTCGGATGGTGTAATGGCGATGTTTTGCGAGGGTAAGAATCACCATATGCCACAACCGGGACGAATGCAACCGGCAAAAAGTGCTAAGCTTCGCGCCAGGTGGCCTGCCCTGGAAGCGCGTGACGAGGTTCGCTGTGTGGGCTAACTCTCCCGCTTTTCAGGGCGTGTCACCCAACCGTTTCGCCCGCATGAGCCGGCGAACAAAATCGGCATGTTCCGGACTTCGCAGCCCGCGACGAATCACCTTTTCCACCGCCCTGGTATCGCGCGCCAGCAGCGCCGGTCCATCGATCCACAACCCAGGAAAAACCCGAGAGCGAAAAACGCCTTGATCATCGGGTTCAATTTCGCAGCGGCCTTTGAAATCAAGCCAACGCAGCCTCTTTTCCTCCACACACAAGACGATGTACTCGGCGACGCCCGCTTTGCGGTAATCATCCCGTTTCTGATACAGGTCCATGGCCCTCGTGCTGTAGGCGATTTCCCCCAGAAGCTCCGGCGGGCCAACGATGTACTCTTCCACATCAATGTGCGAGGTCCCGCCGAATTCCGTCAAGATGCGCAAGCCAAGATCGGGTTGCGGCTCGCTTTTGCGTCCTAGAATCGTGGTGGCGCCGCGCAATTCTTCCACGACGGGGGTGCGTTTGCGATAAGTGATGAACGGATTCCCAAGCTCTGAATCGTAACGAGAGTGCGGCATTCGCATCGGCGACGCCATATAAACGACCCCTCCGATTAGCTCAATTTTCACGCCTTCCGGATAGGCCTTGTAACGCCGATGAAACTCGGGTTGCGACATCCTGTCGCCGTTGGCCAATGGCAAAAGTCCGGATGCTTTCTTGCGCGGGGACTCAACCGGCATTAACATGACCGTCCTCCTGCGGATGACTTGCGCATCAGATAAACACTGTGAACTGGCGCCAAAACAGCCGGCGCCAAAGCCATCCGACGAGCACATTATACAGCACCCGCAGGTGTGACGCATGCAATTCGAAGTCAGCTTTTGGCAATGCCCAAACGCTTGCCGGCGATTCCGCTCAAATAGCCTGCAATGCGCTTTAAAAAGAATGCTCATCCCGCGCCCCTGCCGCTTGCAAATCGCTGAGCCCGGGCGAGCGTTCCATGCCGGGGCTGGTTTGCCAGTTGTCAACGGGCCGATTCGCGGCCACATAGGGCGGCAACGTGAGTTGCAGGTGAATCGCCAGGGCGTTGACAAACGGTTCGTACAGGCCGCGCAGCTCGGTCAGGGTTTTGAACGTCCCCGGTTCGTCGTGGACGCCGCATGCCGCCAGCGACTCCTGGAAACGCGCAAGGTCCGCCGCTGGCAGCCGGTCGGACTCCGGCGGCCGCAGCGGCGTCTGGGACACCAGCAATAAATCCACCGCGGCGTGGCGGGCCATGGCGAATGTCAAGCGGGCCTGATGTCCGTCCGTGGCATCCCCTTTCGCAATGAGATATGCCGACGTGTCGAGGATCACCGTCAGGGCGCCGACCCAAGATTGGTTGTCATGTTGCGACCTGTAAAAGCGCAGCACCGGGAAAGACAAATGACTCTCCAGCAGTTCGGCCGCCCAGCGTTCCCATTCGACAAGCAGCGGCTCGATGCTGGCCAGGTTGCCGGCGTCGGCACGCCGGCGGAGCAGCTCGCCGGCGCTGGGCGGCGAACCGGCACGGGCGTCGAGCAGCGAGATGGTGATTTCGCGTCTTGAAAAGGCTTGATGCAGCACCGGCAAGTAGCTGATGACGAGGGCCAGAAAACCGAAACCGATGCCGGCCTCGGCCACGCTCAGGGCTTTGCCAAATCCGTCCGTCGGCACCACATCGCCGTAGCCGAGCGTAAAAAAGGTGGTCCCGCTGAAGTACAGGTAATGCCCAAGCCCATGGTCGGTCGCGTGGGACGCGGACAGGGGCGTGCCAAGCGACCAGTGCATCAAGGCGAAACCGGTGATGAGTCCGGCCGCCCATACGCCAATGAGGCCAAATAGCGACAGCGGTCCGAAGGTGCTCAACAAGCCCGAGCGCCAGCGGCCGGCGGGCAGCAACCTGCCCAGTGTTGTCCACAAGAACCAGGCCGTGCCGTAGAACAGGCTGGCCAGGCGGTAGCCGTGCCTGACGCGGCGCGGCAAAATCACGGCCTCGAAAGCGTCGACGAAAACGATCCAGATCAGCACCGCCGCGGCGGCCACTCCCAGCCACGCCATGACTCAACTCCCGCAAAAAAAGCCCTCGTGCAAAATTGATCAGCGTGGATTGGAGAGTGGCCGCTCACAGCGAAGCGGCGAAAGGTCTGGCCAGGTGTCTAAAAAACCGCACCCGTGCCAAGATGACTGAGAGAGGGTTCCCCACTGCACAAGAGTTTGTTGCTTATGGCTGCACCTTCCGGCCTGACCAGGTTCACAACTTCCCTTTGCGTGGGCCCCCTCCCAGCCTCTTGACACGGGCGCGGGTGATTCCAAGACGGCCTGGGAAGGCCGTCCCACATCGCTTTACTTGGCTTTTTCCGTCACCGTCACCTTCTGAATTGTAACCGCTTCGCGCGGTTTGTCGTTAGGCCCGGTCGGCAGGTTGCCAATGGTCATCACGGTGGCCAGCGATTCGGCGTCTGCTGTTTTGCCGAAGACCGTGTATTGGCCATTCAGAAACGACGGCGTGCCGTGGCAGAGGAAAAATTGAGAACCGGCCGAGTTGGGATCGTTGGTGCGGGCCATTGACAAAACACCGGGTTCGTGGGGCGTTTTGTTGAATTCGGCCTTGATCGTGTAGCCGGGGCCACCGGTGCCGGTCCCTTGCGGGCAGCCGCCCTGGATCATGAAATCCTTGATCACACGGTGGAAGGTCACGTTGTTGTAAAAGCCGATTTGGGCCAGGGCCACAAAGTTTTTGACATGGCCGGGCGCCACCTCTGGAAACATCTCCAGGCGAATCGGCCCCTTGTTGGTTGTTAATTCGACCGCGTAGGTATTCTTGGCAAAATCCATCTTCGCCTGTGCAGCGGCCACTTGGTCTTTGACGTTGGTTGCCACGATGTGTCCTCAATCCTTTACCGCGCTGGTGATTACCACCGAGCGCATCAGCACGGGTTCAACGGGGCGATCGCGAATGGCATCGTCCACCACCGGCCGATTATGGATGGCTCGCACCACGTCGAGACCCTGCGTGACCTTGCCAAACAGGGTGAAACTGCCATCCATCCACTCGGCCTTGCTGAGGTTAATGTAGAACTTGCAGGCGGCGCTTTCCACCTCTTCGCCGTGCCAGGCGCCGATGGTGCCCGGGTAATGCGACACCTCGGCGCTGAACTCCGGCAGCAGCCAGTAACCGATGCTGCCGTAATTGGAATCGCCGATGCCCAAGGGGCAGCCGGCCTCCAGGCATTCAAACAAAGTGCCGTCCGCTTCCTCGCGCTTGACGATGCGGTCGAACGCCAGGCCGTCATAATAACCGACCTTGGCCAGGGCGACGAAACTGCGCACATGATTGGGAGCGATCTCGGGCCATAGCTCGATGGTGATGACGCCAAGGTCGGTGGTGATGGTGGCGGTGTAGGTGAGC
>DASRAT010000238.1:0-4900 GCA_035638015.1 Gemmataceae bacterium
ATCGTGACCTCCCTGGCCACGCACCCCGACGGCCTCCTTCTCAACGACCTCAAGGAGTTGTGTTCCTTGACCGACGGCAACCTCAGCCGCCACCTGCACATTCTCCATGAAGCGAGATTGGTCGAAGTCTGGAAGGGCTACCAGGGCAACCGCCCGCAAACGCTGATCCGCCTCACTCCGGATGGCCGCAAGCGTTTCGTCGAATATGTGTCGGTGTTGGAAAACGTTGTCACTGACGCCCTCAAGGCGCCGCGAACCTCGCCGATGGGCAAGATCGCCGAAGGCTGGTCGCCGGCAAGTTAAGCTTAAAGTTTTTTGTTTTTTTTACCCTTGCACTTTGCCGAACAAAGTACACGGGGGCATAAAGTTGCGGGATCGAAACAATCGGGTTAATCGGCAGCCCTTCCTTGCGGTTGCCAAAGGAACATAGGGGTACCAATCATGCAAATCATCAAAGCGGAAGTTCTGGGCATGTGCTTCGGTGTCCGCGATGCCTTGCGCATCATGGACGGCATAGCGGAGCCGGAGCGGGTTACCATTCACGGCGAATTGGTCCACAACGAAACAGTGATTGAACAGCTGGCCCAACGCGGCTTCCAGATGATTCAGGAAACCGCACGCCGGCCGTTGCCGCTGACGGACACGGTGCTGGTCACCGCCCACGGCATCAGCCACAAAGAGCGCCGCCGCCTTCAAGACGCCGGCAAGGAACTTGTGGACACCACCTGCCCCCTCGTCGAGCGCGCCCATCAAGCTGCTCAAAAACTCCAGCAAGAAGGCCGGCACGTCCTGGTCATCGGCAAACGCGGCCATGTGGAGATTCAAGGAGTCATCGAAGATTTGGACAGCTTCGACGTGATTCAAAATGCCAGCGAAGTGCGGCAATATCCTTTCGCCAAGCTCGGCATTATGTGCCAGACCACCACGCCGGCCCGATTGGTCCAGCAGATACGAGCCGCCGTGGCCGAGCATAACCCGGACGCCGACATCCGCTTCATCGATACCGTCTGCCATCCGACAAAAGATCATCAACGAGCGCTAGAAGCGCTATTGGAGCAAGTGGAAGCCGTGGTCGTGGTCGGCGGCCGCAATTCCAACAACACACGCGAACTGGTCGCCCGCTGCCGTGAGCATGGCTTGGCGGCTTATCACATACAAAGCGCGGATGATTTGGAGCCACAGTGGTTCGAGGGCCTGGAAGTCGTAGGTTTGACAGCGGGCACATCCACGCTTGACGCAACGATTGACGAGGTGCATCAGGCGCTGGTGGCAATGGGCTCGGCGCGAATGCCGGTGTTGGTTTGAATTATGAGAATTCAACGTCTGTTATGACGCAATGAATTTCAAGATGTTTTGGTCAAGGGTCGCCGACCCTTCTTCGCACCAAAATAAACCTGTTCGAGTAAATCTCGGAGTTCTTCAGCGATTTCCTGCGGCGGTTCGCCAGCCAACGCGACGGCAATCAATCGCTCCGCTTCACGCAGTGCACCGCATTCCAATGCAAGAGCTGCCGCGCTGCGATGCAAGACAGAGCGCGTCGGTTCCATGGTGAGTTCAGGCGCAACGAGATCAGCGGCTTTTCGTTCCTGCTCAAATGCCTGTTCCGTCTTTTTTCTGGCCTGTGCAAGGTTGCCTTGACGCCGAAGCAACTCCGCCTCGTCGGCCAAGCGCATGGCTTCGTGGTGCAGTTCTTTCAATTGAATCATGGTTTCGACACCCTAGCCCTTGGACTGCCAAATTCCACGACAACCACGTAAAGCGGCAATGCTGATTCAATCGAACGGGCCGCTTGCGCAAGCCGGGCCTTCACTCTGGCGTTGATTCGTTTGATGGTGCCGTTCAGGATTCCCGAAACTTCCAAGCGCGCTTTGGCTTGGAAAAGCTCGTCATCTGACCCCAGCCACCAATCAAAACCTGTGCCCTTTCGAGACCTCTCTACTACAGTGTAGCCTCTCAAGGCCCCAACGAGCAATACGGCAACTGCTGTTGCACCGTACTCTGTAGCTTCATCCAAATCGTTCCAGAAGCTCGTTTGGCCAACGTTAGCAGAATCAGACCAATGCAGGGAACATTTTGCGGTAATGTCGCCATACACAGTCAGTCGAATGCCCTTTTCATGTTTTTGATTTTCTAGGCAAACTATGGCGGCTTCCGCCATCATTTGCGCCCCCACGGGCGAAAGATGCCGAAGCTTCATAGTCAAGTCATCCAGCGACAATGCAACTTCATTTTCCGCCAAATTATCGGCCATGGGACTCGTGCTTTGTCAGCTAGTTCACTGGTTATCGACTATATCTTAAACACCACATCCCCGCCCTTGACATTCCGATTCAACCGATTTTCCACGTGTAGCCCCTCCAGCAAAAACTCAGTGACGCTGGCCGTCAGTGCATCGCCATCTTCGCCCCCGATTTTCTTAAGAAACTGCGTCACTTCCTTCTTCAGCGCTGGCCACTCGTTGAGCCGCCGCACATACTCCGCGCTGGGCACGCGCTCGCCGACGACAAACGTTTTGCCGCCCTCAAATGCCTCCACGGCTTGCCGAAATTGCTTCACATCGCAATAGGCCTCAAAAACGTTTTTGACCGCTTCGCCAAGCAATTTGTGGATAACGATGTCCTCCTGACCTTCATCCTCTGTCAGCGTCAGCTCTATCTTGCCGCGTGTGCTGGCCGCCAGGTAAACCAGGTCGGTCACACGCGGCACTGATGGCGACTCTCCTAATAAAATGCCACGCCGTTCCGCGTTGCTGATCGTGTTTTCCAGATTGGCAATCGACATGCGCACGCTGACGCCCGATTGCTGATTCACCGCCGGGCTGCTTCGCGCCAACCGGGCCATTTCTTCCAGCACTTCTTTCATGAATCGCGGCACCACCACCTTGACACCGGGCCGCTGGGTCCAGGCGTTGTCATCGGTGATCTCGATCCCCTGCTCGCGCGTCAGCGGATAATGCGTGCGAATGACGCTCCCGATGCGGTCCTTGAGCGGCGTCACAATACGGCCGCGATTGGTGTAATCTTCCGGGTTGGCGCTGAAGACCATGCACAAATCCAGTTCGAGCCGAATCGGATAGCCGCGAATCTGAATGTCGCGCTCTTCCAAAACATTGAACATGCCGACCTGAATCTTGGGGCTAAGGTCCGGCAATTCGTTCATGCAAAAGATGCCGCGATTGGTGCGCGGGATCAAACCGAAGTGCATGGTCAACTCGCTCGACAAATAACGCCCCTCGGCGTGTTTGATCATGTCAATCTCACCGATCAAGTCGGCGATGGTGACATCAGGCGTGGCCAGCTTTTCCTGATAACGCCGGTCGCGGCCGATCCATTCGATGGGAGTCGCGTCCCCTTCCTTGGCGATGCGTTCACGAGCGGCCCGGCTCAGCGGTGTCAGCGGATCGTCATTGATCTCGCTGCCGTGCACAATGGGAATGGCGTCATCGAGGAATTGCACCAGTTGCCGCAGCATGCGCGTCTTGGCCTGGCCGCGCAATCCCAGAAAAAGCATGTCATGCCTGGAAAGGATGGCGTTCTGAATCTGCGGCAACACGGTTTCGTCATAACCGATGATGCCGGGGAACAGCGTCTCGCCCGCCTTGAGTTTGCGGATGAGATTGCGGCGCATCTCGTCTTTGACCGGCTCGTTGCGATAGCCGCTTTGTTTCAGTTCACCGAGAGTTTTTGGGCGATCCATGGGAGTTCCCTGTTCCGTGAGGCGATTAATGTCTGGTATACTTGCCGCATATGACTATGCAAGAGACACAATCCGCCACACCTAACTGGTTTGCCGAAACTCTCGGAGCGTTGCTGGCCCGCCGTGAATTGACCGAACCGCAAATTCGCACCGCGCTCACCGCCATGATGAACGGCACTTGCGGTGAAGCGGAAACCACCGCCCTGTTGGTCGCACTGCGCATGAAAGGCGAATCCTCCGGCGAAATCGCCGCCGGGGCAAGATTGTTACGTGAGCACATGATCCGTTGGGATGCGGGCACGCAGGCCGTGCTGGACACCTGCGGCACCGGCGGCGACGGTTTGGGCACCTTCAACATCAGCACCGCCACCGCGTTCGTTGTCGCCGCCGCGGGCGTGTCGGTGGTCAAGCACGGCAATCGCGCCGTTTCCAGCCGTTCGGGCAGCACCGATGTCTTGACCGCTCTGGGTATAACACCGGCGACTGATCCCGAAACGGCCCGCCGCAGTTTGCAAAAATGCGGCCTGGCGTTTTGCTCCGCGCCCAGCTTTCATCCCGCGCTGAAACAACTTGGACCGCTGCGAAAGCGGCTCGGCGTCGGCACATTGTTCAACTGGCTCGGTCCGCTCGCCAATCCGGCGGGGGCGGCGCATCAATTACTGGGCGTTGGCCGGCCCGAATTGCTCGACTTGATGGCCGGTGCCCTGGCGAAATTGGGAACCCGGCGTGCGTTCATCGTTTGCAGCCGCGACGGATTGGATGAAGTCAGCCTGTCTGCGCCGACGCTTGTGCGCGAAGTTTGCGGCAATGTTGTCAGAGCCTGGGAATGGACACCGGCAGATTTTGGGCTGGAGCCGTGTTCATTGGCGGAATTGCAAGCCGACGGGCCTGAAGCCAGCGCGGCCATGATCCGCGCGGTTTTGCTAAGGCAATTAGGTGCTGGTTCGCGAATTGTCTTGGCTAATGCAGCTGCGGCGCTCATGGCGGCGGAGCGAGTGGCAACACTGCTGGAAGGCATTGCATTGGCAAGCGACGCCATCCGCAGCGGGCGAGCACTATCAGTCTTAGATGCGCTGGCCAACGATTAAGCCAGACGGAACATTTGTGTTTCGGTCGTAGGACGGGATTTCGATCCTGTCCAATCGCCCGTCAGGATCGGAATCATGTCCTACGTTTGTTGCGAAATCGCCAACGGTGATTTGCT
>DASRAT010000239.1:0-4285 GCA_035638015.1 Gemmataceae bacterium
CGGCGGCGCCAGCGGCACGGCCGGATCGCAAGACCCCAACGACCTGCTTGGGCCGGCCGGTTTTGGGTCTCACCATTATGTGGCCGCGGCATCAACCCTGCCGTATCGAATTGACTTCGAGAATGCCAGCACAGCCTCGGCGCCTGCCCAGCGCGTGGTCATCACCAATCACCTGAGCGCGAACCTGAACTGGAGCACCTTCGAGTTCACCGAAATCGGCTTCGGAGACACCAACCTGGTCATCCCGGCCAACAGCCAGCACTATGAAACGACGGTGCCGATGACCTTCAATGGTACTTTCTTCAACGTTGAGATCGACGCGGACTTCAATGCCGTGACCGGGTTGGCAACTGTCTCGTTCCAGTCCATCAATCCTGCCACGCAGCTGCCGCCTGACGTTTTGACGGGGTTCTTGCCGCCCGAGAACGGCACCGGACGCGGCCAGGGACACGTCAGTTACTTGGTCCGGGCCGGCACTGGCTTGGTGACGGGGACGGAAATCCGCAATATCGCCTTGATCCGGTTCGACGCCAACACCACCATTGCCACCAACCAGGTGGACGATCATGACCCCAGCCAGGGAACAGACCCGAACAAGGAAGCCCTGGTGACCATCGACGCCGGCGCCCCCACGAGCCACGTGTTGCCTTTGCCGGCCACCACCACCAACCCCCTGTTCCTGGTGCAGTGGACCGGACAGGATGACAACCTCGGCTCGGGTGTTGCCAGCTTTGACATCTATGTCTCCGACAATGGCGCGCCCGCCGTCCTGTGGCTCCAGCACACCCCCGATAGCCAGGCAACCTACCACGGGCTAGCCGGCCGCACCTACGCCTTTTACAGTTTGGCAACTGACCATGTTGGCAACCAGCAGCTGACCCACGCGGCCCCTGTTTCCATCCTGGTTCAAGCCAGTTCCACGTCGCCACCGCCTCTGGGTCAGGGCTATTGGAAGAAACCTGGCATCGCGTGGCCGGTGGCTACCTTGACGCTGGGAGGCTATACCTACACCAAGACCGAGTTGCTCGCCTTGCTGGCCATGCCAACGCAAGGTGATGCTCGAATCATCCTGGTCTCGCAACTGATAGCGGCCAAGCTCAATCTGGCCAACGGTTCCGACCCCGCTCCAATTCTGGCTGTCATCCAGCATGCCGACGGGTTGTTAAGCGGTCTCGGCAAGATCGTTGCCGGCAGCACCAAGGTCAAGCCGTCCACGCCGCTTGGTCAGCTAATGGTCTTGGACGCGGCCGTGCTAGATAAGTACAACAGCGGCGCGTTTATTTGACTTAGCTGGAGGAACCACAGGGCGCAACTGGAGTTGAGACCTGACGCGGTTGTGGAGGGTGTCCTATTGCGGATTACCATTCAAATTGCGGATCGCGCCTGGTCCGGAGGCTGGGCGGGATTGACAACTGGGGCCGTTGCGACTTGACCGTCACGTCCAATCAGTGGATATCAAAGATCACCTGCGCGCCATCGGCCAGTGCGATGGTCATGCCTGACCCCCCCACGCAGGAGAGCAGGTAATGCACTCAGATGGAGTGAGCGTTATTCCTGGCGACGACCCGCCGCAATTGGATCACCTGGTGGAAGCGTATTATAGTCAACGCGGCAATCACTTCAGCGTCGCCGCATATTAGCCGCATCTAATTGCCAAAACAAACTGTCCAGGGCGGCGAGCCAGTCGCTGTCAGCTTCGGCAACGGTCCGGGCGGCCGTCGCTGGCTCGGCCGTGAACGCGCCGGCAGCTAGTTGCTGGCCAGGGATTTCCCCACCAAAGTCGGCACTGTGGTAGGACGGCGTGCCGGGAGACGACGAGTCCGCGTTATCCGCTTGCGACTGGGCAAACGCTGAGCAGAATGGAGGCGCCGAATGGTCGTTAGAGTGGGTTGGCCGCAGCAAATGGGCGAACGCAAAGTCGGCGATGGCGTTGCCGGCTTTGATGCCTTGCACCTTGTCGAAGGACCAGTGGATGCCCAGGTAGATGCGGCTTTGGCCATTTTCCTCAGCGGCGGCGCTGAAGCTGTGGAACGTTCGCGTTACTACCGGACGCACTGAGCCGTCTTGGTCCTTGGTCTTGCCGTTGAACTCGTCCGAGTTGAAAGAAAAGGTGATGTTGTCGCGGCCATAGAAGTCGGCCAGGGTTCGGAACGTGGCGCCGCCGAAGGTGGCGTGGCCGCTGGTGTAGGACGGGAACGACGGCGTAAAGTTCGTCTCGCCAGGCGCGTTGCTGCGCGGCGCCCCAAGAGGGGTCCAATCCGCCTCGCGGACGGTGAGGTTGTTGCCGTCGGTGTTGGCCCCCCGGATGCCGATGATCGGCCGCCAAAAGTCGTAGACATATTTCGTGTCCCAGCACTGAATGGCGCCGTCGGCCATGGCGAGATTCACCAAGGCGAACAGGCGGGCGTTGTCGTCCACGCTGTTGTGTTGCTGCTGGGCGATGATGCGGACTATTTGGTTATACTCCCGCGGCGGCGTGCCCAGTTCCGGGCTGCCGTCATAGCCCCAGAAGATGCCGATTTGGGTTTGTTCGGGGCTGCGATCGGGTAGGCCGTTGCCGTCGCGGTCGCTGGTCGCTGCATCGGCGGCGCCGAGGACTTTGACCTCGTTGAACGCCGCCGCGTAAGCCGCGCTACCCAACGGCGGCGGTGGTGGCGAAAGATAGGCCGCAATGTTGTCAACGGCGAAATGCGTCACCTGGCCCCACTCGGGTGTCAGGAAACCCTGATCGGGGTGAAGTGGGTCGGGCTGATGGTGTCCGGGTTTGCCGATGGTGTGGTAGTCCGAGGTCGCCGTGGAGCCGTCGTTGGCGCGGGCGGCCAGGATAGCGGCGGCGACATACTGTCCGACCGCGATCCCCTTGGCCTGGGCCTGACCGTTGGGGATCCCGGCGAGGGCGTTGGTCAAGGCAATGTCAAACGTGGCAGTTTGGCTCGGATAGAGTTGGACCAGCGTGTCGTGGGCGGCCTGGGCGACAGCGGCCTCCAGCGAGGCGCCTTTGCTGTTGGGCGCCACTACAAGGTACGGGGTGAAGCGTCCGTCAATGGAGTTGACGGCGTCAAACATGGCGGCGTGCACAATGGCCAAGGCCCGGGAGTCCCGCGTCGGACCTCCTTGGTCCGGCGTGTGCCCAAGGGCATAATCGCCTTTCAGCGCGTCCAGGGCGATGCCGTTCCATTGGAGAATCACATCCGCCGACAGCAAGCAACGCTCTTCGAGCGGCTCCACGCACGGCCGGACAAACCGGCGGCGGCTCAATTCCGTGGTAGAAGGGCGGATACGGAACAAAGATTGCTTCAACATGGGTGAGACTCCTTGGATGGTAGTTGATTCGTTTGACAAGTTCGTGAGCAGCAGATTACACGGCAAACGCCGCCATCGATCAAAATTCCCGATCAGCGCAGGCAAGATACGCCTGATGTGGTCATGAAGTCGAAGGTAACCGGCGGGACGACAAGGTTCAAGCGCCCTTTTAACGGCACGCGTGCCGTGCGGTAGCAGCTTCCGACTTGTAGCACGGTTTTCCCGTTTTGCCTGATGCCCGAGCGTGCGGCTTTCCCGCGCTTCTGTGAAAATGGTTATTCTGACGCGGCGCAAACGCGCCGGTTTTTTCGCTTTCCACCCCTGCTACTTTCGTTTTGAGGAGACTGCCATGTTGTGTCCAAGAAGCATCGTCATTGGGAATCCGCACTTGCGCGGCGGGTGCGTTGCTGCAACGCCCGCAGATGCAGCACTGCGCTGATCACGAAGGCCGCAACGCCGATGAGGGAGATAATAATCTCGGCAATTTGAATCGGCACGGTCCAAACGTCGTCCAGACCGGATCGAAACGTCGAAAGCAGTTCATGCAGGATGCGAACGCAGTTTACCGCAGTTTACAAGGGCGAATCCGAGGATCAAAAAGCGATCCCAGCAGATGACACGGTAGTTGGCGATGTCTTAGTCATCGTGCATCGATTTCCGTCCGCGCCGAGGGTCACGTGATTCAGCCGTCTCGGCGCCTTGGCGGCCTGAATCCCGATATATGTGTTGCGGATCTACATAACCCGCTCGTAAAAAGGTACGCGGGCTTTGGACAGCTTGTTTGCGGTTTCATGCCGCCTCCAGGTTAGAGCCTAGGCGCCGCCCCATTGACGCAACCGGGCCGTCAAGCCGCCCGACACCGTGTCGCCCACGCCGGCGCAGAAGTCGGACGTCGTTTTGATCCACTCCGAACGCTTGCTCGTCAGATATTCCCGCGACGCTCCCTCGGTGACAATGTTCAAGCCGTTTTCCACCATCTGGA
>DASRAT010000240.1:0-4570 GCA_035638015.1 Gemmataceae bacterium
TGCGTTATGTCGGCATGCCCGGCGGCGACATGGCCATTCGCGAGCCGTGGCGCATGGCCCTGGCCCATCTTGTGGATGCGAATGAAAGTGACGCGCTTTTGGCAAACCGGATAGCCCCGGCGGCGTTGCGCACGGTTCGGCAAATGCTGGAGCGGCGCTTCAATTCGCCGATGACCTCCAGCGCCGGCCGGTTGTTCGATGCCGTCGCGGCCAGCGCTGGTGTGCGCGATCGCGTCACATTCGAGGGCCAAGCCGCGATGGAACTGGAATGGCTGGCTGGCGAAACGGTCAACGACAATTGTTATCCGTGGGAAATTGCGGAAAAACCGGAGTTTCCGTGGGTAATCGACACCCGGCCGTTGATTCGAGCCGTGGCGGACGATGTGCGCCGCGGGCAACCAAGTTTAATGATTGCTCGCCGCTTCCATGCCACAATGGCGGAGATGATCGGCACGGTTTGTGATCGGATTGGGCAGACGACGGGATTGGGCGCCGTCGTACTCAGCGGCGGCGTCTTCATGAACGCTTTGCTGATGCACGAGTCATTCGCCCGGCTTGAGAGTAAGGGTTTCAAAGTCTATCGGCATCGCAAGGTTCCGCCTAACGACGGCGGCTTGAGTCTTGGCCAGCTGGCCATTGCGGCGGCAAGCGGACAAAGGAGCAAGTGATGTGCCTGGGCATTCCTGGAAAAGTGGTCGAGACCTACCGTGAGCATGACATGCTCATGGGCAAGGTCGATTTCGGCGGCGTGTTCAAACGCGTCTGCATGGAACATGTGCCCGACGTCCGGCTGGGCGACTATGTGGTCGTTCACGTTGGTTTCGCGCTGCACAGCATCGATGAAGCGGAGGCGGGCCGTGTCTTTGAATTTCTCAAGGGCATGAACCAACTCGATGATCTCAAGGTGCCATCGCCATGAAATACCTGGATGAGTATCGCGACAGCGAAGCGGCCGGCAAGCTTACCGCGGCTATTGCCAAAACGGTCACGCGGCCCTGGACGATCATGGAAGTCTGCGGCGGGCAGACGCACACCATCGTCAAGTATGGATTGGATCGGGTCCTGCCCGAGAGTTTGGAATTGGTGCACGGGCCTGGTTGCCCTGTGTGCGTCACCTCGTTGGAGACGATTGACAAGGCCCATGCCATTGCCTCGCGGCCCAATGTCATTTTCTGTTCGTTCGGCGACATGTTGCGCGTGCCCGGCTCACGCGGCGATTTACTGCAACTCAAATCGCAAGGCAGCGATGTACGCATCGTCTATTCGCCGCTGGACGCCGTCAACCTGGCGGCGGCGAATCCCAACCGGCAGGTGGTGTTCTTCGCCATCGGTTTTGAAACCACAGCGCCGCCCAATGCGATGGCGGTCTGGCAGGCGAAAAGGCGGGGTTTGGCCAATTTCAGTTTGCTGGTTTCCCATGTGCTGGTGCCACCGGCGATGACGGCGATTTTGTCGGCGCCAGGCAATCGTGTGCAGGGATTTCTGGGACCTGGCCACGTTTGCACGGTGATGGGATGCACTGAATATGAACCCATTGCCAAGCGTTTTCAGGTTCCGGTGGTGATCACCGGTTTTGAGCCGATCGACATGTTGGAAGGCGTGCTGCGCTGTGTGCAGCAACTCGAACAGGGTAAAGCCGAGGTTGAAAACCAGTACAGCCGTGCGGTGCGGCAGGAAGGTAATCTGCCCGCCAAAAAGTTGCTCGAAGAGGTTTTTGAGGTGTGCGATCGCAAATGGCGCGGCGTCGGCTCGATTCCGCAAAGCGGTTACCGGTTGCGGCCCGCTTTTCGCGACCATGACGCCGAGCGCATCTTTGAGGTGGAAAACGTCAACACGCAAGAATCGAAGGTATGCATCAGCGGGCAGATTTTGCAGGGCTTAAAGAAACCGCATCAATGCCCGGCGTTCGGCAAGGAATGCACGCCGCAATCACCGTTGGGCGCGACCATGGTTTCCGCAGAAGGGGCGTGCGCGGCTTATTATGCTTACGGCCGACACCTGGCTGGCAATGGCGCGAAACCACGCACGCGAGAGGCGGTGTTGGAACATGCGTGAATCACTGGAAACGGTTGAGAATTTGTACGGCTCGTGCCCGGTCCCACAGTCGCAATACGACCGCGTTTTGTTGGGCCACGGCAGCGGTGGCCAATTGACCAACGACCTTATTCGCCGCGTGTTTGTGCCGGCGTTTGACAATGAAGTGCTGTCGGCGCTAGAAGACCAGGCGACGGTGGAATTGGCAGGCAGGCATAACGGCATGAAGGGGCCTCGAATATCATTCACCACCGATTCGTTCGTGGTGCGGCCCATTTTCTTTCCGGGCGGCGACATCGGCCGACTGGCGGTGCATGGAACCGTCAATGATCTGGCCGTTGGCGGCGCTCGGCCGTTGTGCCTGTCGGCCGCGTTCATTCTGGAAGAAGGCTTACCATTGGCCGATCTGAAACGGATCGTTGCCTCGATGCGGCAAGCCTGCGATGAGGCCGAGGTGACGCTGGTGTGCGGCGACACGAAGGTCGTCGATCGCGGCAAAGGCGACCAGATTTTCATCACGACATCCGGCATCGGCATTATGCCTGATGGGTTGTCCTTGTCGATCAAATTCGCCAGGCCGGGCGACCGCGTGCTGGTGTCCGGCACCATGGGGGACCACGGCATTACCATCATGTCGGTGCGCGAAGGCATTGAGTTCGAGACCCAGCTGGAGAGCGATAGCGCTTCGCTCAACACGTTGACGCAAGCAATGCTGAAGGCCTGTCCAACTATCCGTTGTATGCGTGATCCGACGCGCGGCGGGCTGGCGAGCGTTCTCAACGAATTGGCGACCGCGTCAGACGTTGGCGTCGAGATTGATGAACGCGCGATCCCGGTCCGGCCTGAAGTGCGTGGGGCCTGCGAAATGCTGGGCCTGGACCCGCTGTATGTGGCGAATGAAGGGAAACTGATCGCGGTGGCGCCTCCCGAGGATGCCGACCGCCTCCTGGCAGCGATGCGGAGTCACCCGCAAGGCGGCGCTGCCGCGATCATTGGCACCATTGTTGCTCAACATCAAGGCATGGTGATTTTGCATTCAGCCATCGGCGGCGAGCGGGTGGTCACGATGCTGTCGGGGGAGCAGTTGCCGAGGATCTGTTAATCAGCATTACTGCGCACACTCAACTCAGGAGGGCCTTACCTCATATCGTCGCCCTTATCAAATACGGTCATGCACGGCCTGAAGCTTCATTTTGAATGTGCTTAACATTTCGAGCCTCGTTTGCTCGTTCGCTGAAAGGAGCACTCACATGGCGGAAGCAACAATTCCCTATGGGCGCAAAACCCAGCGGGCGCCGGCGGTGAAGGAGGTGCACGTCGTATGGATCACGGCCGGCCTGGGTTGCGACGGCGATTCGGTGTCGATCACCGCCGCCACCCAGCCCAGCGTCGAGGACGTGCTGTTGGGGGCCATTCCCGGCTTGCCCAAGGTTCATCTGCACAATCCCGTCCTGGCCTATGAAGTTGGCGATGAGTTCATGAAGTATTGGTACGACGCCGAGCAGGGACGGCTCGATCCGTTCGTGCTCGTGGTGGAAGGCTCCATTCCCAACGAAAAGATCAAAAGCGAAGGTTACTGGGCGGCGCTCGGCACCGACAAAAAAACCGGCCAGCCGATCACCACCTGCGAATGGATCGACCGGCTGGCGCCCAAGGCGTTGGCAGTCGTCGGCGCCGGCACCTGTGCCACCTATGGCGGCATCCACGCCATGGAAGGCAATCCGACTGGCTGCATGGGCCTGGCCGATTATCTCGGCTGGCAATGGAAATCGAAAGCCGGCATTCCCATCATCAATGTGCCGGGTTGTCCCGTGCAGCCCGACAATTTCATGGAGACGCTGCTCTATTTGCTGTATCAGGCGGCAGGATTGGCGCCCATGATTCCACTCGACGACGCCTTGCGGCCCAAGTGGCTGTTCGGCAATACCGTGCACGATGGTTGCGACCGGGCCGGCTATTACGAAGAAGGAACGTTCGCCTCGGAGTATGGGCAACCCGAGTGCCTAGTCAAGCTTGGCTGCTGGGGCCCTGTTGTCAATTGCAATGTCCCCAAACGCGGCTGGATGGCAGGCATCGGCGGCTGCCCCAACGTCGGCGGCATCTGCATCGGCTGCACCATGCCGGGCTTCCCGGACAAATTCATGCCCTTCATGGACGAGCCGACGGGGGCGAGGATGTCCACGTTCGTCTCAGGCATCTACGGCAAGATCATCCGCAGCTTGCGCAACATGACCAACGCCACGGACAACAAAGAACCGAAATGGCGGCACCGCCGGGCGGAGTTAACCACCGGGTATCACCCGACGACGTACAACCACAACTAAAAGTAGGGTGGGTGGAGTCTTCGGAACCCACCAATTGCGAGTGGTGGGTTCCGAAGACTCCACCCACCCTACCTCCAGCGACTTTGGAAAGGAGCATTCCCCATGGCTACGATGACCGCGCCGCAGCGGGCGGCTCCGACCGAAACCCGCAAATTGGTGGAGATGTCCTGGGACCCGATCACGCGCATCGTCGGCAGCCTGGGGATCTACAC
>DASRAT010000241.1:0-7145 GCA_035638015.1 Gemmataceae bacterium
AGGGACAGCCTGATGGGAAGAAAGATAAGGGTAAGGATAAAGGCAAGAAAAAGGGAGAGCTGTAATAAACACATCAGGAGAGGGCCGGGCAACTTTTGCTCGGCCCTCTCGTGTTTGTCACGTCGCGTTGCTAAGCGGCACGTGGCTTACGATTTCGGAATATCCTTCTTCGGATCAATAAACGGCTTCTGCACCACCGTCGCCTCGCGCGCTCCCACACCCGGAATCTCAATCGTCACCTTCGACCCCAGCGCTGCCAACTCCACCGGCACATTCACATAACCCAGGTTTTTCTTCATGCGCGGCGAATAAGTGGCTGAGGTGACCTTGCCAACGTCCTTGCCGTCCTTCTTGACGGGCCATTTCGCCATGTTGAACAGGATCGGATCGCCTGCGATTTCCACGCCGACGAGCTTGCGCTTTACGCCCTGGGCTTTGATCTTGGCGAGCGCTTCCTTGCCGATGTAATTTGCTTTCTTGTCTTGGTCGATAAGCCAGGCCAGGCCGACTTCGTAGGGATTGTTGTCGAGCGTCATGTCGGCGCCCCAGTTGAGGATGCCGGCCTCGATCCGGCGGATATCGGACGGGCCGGTCGGCTTAATGTTATGCGGCTTGCCTGCCTCCATGACGCGTTCCCAGAGCTTGTCGCCCTTGCTGCCGTCACGCAGGTAGATCTCGTAACCGACTTCAGCGGTCCAGCCGGTGCGCGTAACAATCACTGGAATGTCGTCGAGCTTGGTTTCATAGAAGAAGTAATACTTCAATTCCAGCACTTTGTCGCCGAAGAGCGTCTTGACCACTTCTTTTGCTTTCGCGCCCTGAATTTGGATGGGCGATACGTCCGGCTCGGTGATGTTGACTTTCATGCCGGCGTTGACGGCCAGGCCCTTCGCCCACAAGAGCACATCGCTGTCGGCCAGCGCCAACCAGAAGTGATTTTGACCGAGCCGCATGAGGACGGGGTCGTTGATGATGCCGCCATCGTCGGCGGTGATGATGACGTATTTCCCCTGGCCGACGGCGCACTTCGTCAAATCGCGCGGCGTCAACAGATCGGTAAAGGCCGCGGCATCGGGGCCGGTGATCTCGACGTTGCGCTCGACTGAAACGTCCCACAAGGTAACGTGATTGAGCAGGTGCCAGTACTCATTTTCGAGTGTGTCGTAGCGAATCGGAAAGAACATGTGATTGTAGACGGTGAAGCCCTTGGGGCCGTAGCGCTGCGTTGCCTCGAAATAGGGAGTTCGGCGCAGGCGGGCGCCGCACTGGATCAGGTTCATGTCGAAGGGGGTCGTCATCGTGAGTTCTCCTTGGCGGGTGTTTGGCCGCAAGCGGCTTGGAGGCGACTGGCAAGCAGGCGATGGAAGTGATAGCCGGCCGCCTCGCGGCGGACACTGAATCGGCCCGTGGAGTAGGAGCGCGAACGCAGGCCGCGCTGGACCTGCTCGCACACCTCGCCGTCTTCCAATTGGACCTGATGCGCCACGGCCATGCTTTGGTCGATGAACTGCCTGGCGTCCGGCCCGTCGGTGCGTGCGAAATAGAAGTCGAAGATCACTTTGCAGCGCTCTGGCCCCAGCGGCAAGACCACGTTGGCGTCCATGACGCCGGAATACATGTTGATCATCAGGTTGGGGAAGATCCACCAGTAATAAGCGTGGTCGCCGGTGCGGACCTTGGCGATGGCGGGATCGTCACTCGGAATGATCGGACTCGATTGCACGCTGGTGTTGCCAATGATCTCCGTGCGATAGCGGCTGTAATCAAGAGCGCCGGCAAGGGCGGGATGGACGGTGTTGACGTGATAGCCGCCGTCAAGATAGTTGTCGACGAACACTTTCCAGTTGCAGGCGATTTCGTATTCGCGGCGCTGGACGAACCAGAGATGTTCTAGGCCCAGGTTGGCCGTGCGGTCGGGCAGCGGGGCTAGAAAATCCACCAACGGCTTAATTTGGTTCGAGGGAGCGGCATTGACGAACACAAGCGGTCCCCATGCTTCAACAGCTAACGGTACCAAGCCGTTGTGCTCACGGCAGAACCCTTCGACGCCATCAAACTCAGGCGTGCCGCGCAACGCGCCTGCCAGGTCATAAGTCCAGCCGTGATAGCGGCAGCGCAATTTCGTCAGTTTACCTTGAGTTTCATTGATAACTTGCGATGCTTTGTGGCGGCAGACATTGTAGAACGCCCGCAGAATACCTTGCTGGTCGCGCAGTACCAAAATCGGATCGCCAGCCAGGTCGATGGTGAAGAAGGAACCTGGTTCGGCAACTTGATCGGCGCGGCCGAGCGCTTGCCAGGTGCTGCCGAAGATGGCGTGCCGTTCCGCGTCGTGGACTTCGGGGTCGATGTACCATTGACTCGGGATCGTGTGTGCGTTGGACAGGGGCAGGTTTGGATCGAAAGCGGCGAGCTTGTCGGCGAGCGTGTTTGTCATGCGTGGTTCCCTTTCTCTCAGTCATTGTCTGGAAAAAGGGCAGGGGTTGCAATGTTGGAAGGCGAGCTGTCTTGACCTTCGCTCTTTCACGCCGTGTGATAGAATGCAGCGTTAGGCACCGTCATGCTTGGTCCTATGCGTTGCGTTTGGTTTTTCTCATTGGGGATATGCCAATGGAACTTTACAAGCTGAACGAAATAGAACAGCAGATGTCCGATGATATGAAGTGGGCGTTTCATTCGGCCGAGGTTCAACAACACCAGGGCAAACTTGTAGCTGTCTACAAAAAGCGCATTGTGGGCGTGGGAACCGATCAAGATTCCCTAGTAAAAGAGGCGGCTAAACAAGAACGGTGTTTTTGGGGAGACATCGTTGTGGTGGCCATTCCTAGTACGGAAATCTTGGAAATACCACATTGAGGCCAATTTGGGCCTGCCCAACATGCCGCCATTGCCATCTTCAACCACAACACCTGTCGCATGGTCCATCCAATCAATCCTTTTGGGAGGTGTAAGCCTTTCCGCCGCACGATTGAGATTTGAACTTTTTGGCCGCTCGGCCTTGAGTGGCCGAAACATGATTCCGGCGGAATGTTGGCTAGACACGGCCGCTCCGCTGAGCGTAGTGCCATTTCGATTACACAACCGCCGTCTGCTCTGGCAAAAAGTGCCAGGCGTCACAACAACTTGGTCTGGCCAAAAATGCGACCTGGGCCGGCTAGAAATCTGGTTGCCAACGGACCAGCCGCCATTCCTTCGTGGCCCGATTGACTTGTTGGCCAAGTTCTCACGCAGCGATCCGCCTGGCCCGCCTGTGCCCATCTTGCTGGGACTTGAGTTTTTCCTGACGCACCAAGCGAAGTTTGATTTGCGCATTCCGCCAACTCGCAATATCATCCGCCTGCCGTAAGCCGCGACGCGCTCCGCTGGCGCGTCGCGGCTAAACGACAATCACTTCTTGGGCGGCGCCGCCACGCCGATCACGCCACCAGCCACGCGGCCGCCGGCATCTCCGGTGGGCTGCGTTTTCTCATCATCCGCCTTGGCGTGAATGATCAAACCCCGGCCGACGATCGAATTCGGGCCGCTCAGCTTGATCATTTTGTCTTTCATGTTCAAATTCACCACGCCTTTATCGTCAGCGGTGACGTTGCCCAGGTCGCCGACATGCCGTTCCGCGGCGTGGGGACCACCGTGTTTTTTGCCTTCGGGATTGAAGTGTCCGCCGGTGGACAAACCGTCCTTGGAGGACGTGATGTCACCGAATTCGTGAACGTGGAAGCCGTGCGGGCCAGGTGTCAGGCCTGTGATCTGGCCGGTGACTTCGACTTCACCACCCTGGACGGTGAATGTGACAACGCCGGACACTTTGCTGTCGCCGAAGGGTTGCATCACGCAAACCGCCTTGGTCGGCTCGGCCGGTTGTTCATGGGTCGCGCTGGGACGAGCGGTCACAATCCAGGCCGCGGCAAGCAGCACCAGGGTGGCAGTGGCAAACTTTTTCATCGGCAGTCCTCCTTTGAAGTGTGTGCATGAATTCTGTGCCTCTGGGTGAAGGATACCTGTCTTGGCTCGCAAGTCCACGGGGAGGGAACAAAATCACGGGGGCGGAGTCGCTATAACAACGCCATCTGCATTTCTTCCGGGATGAGGGTTTGTGCCATGTGCAAGGCGTTTTTGCTTGCCGCGACCGTGTTGGTGATGACATTTGCCTGGTTTCCGCAGGACAAGCCAGTTGCGGCGCCCGCTCAAAAGGGCAAGATGCAGGTGAGCATTCCCAAATATCTCCCGCCCAAGGGTTATGTCTGCTACCGCGCGACAGGGCCGGTCACGATTGACGGCAAGTTGGATGATGAAGCCTGGAAAAGCGCTCCGTGGACCGATGACTTCGTGGATATTGAAGGTGACCTCAAACCCAAACCCCGTTTTCGCACGCGCGTCAAGATGCTCTGGGATGATGAGTTCTTCTATGTGGCTGCTGAGATGGAGGAGCCGCATGTTTGGGGAACGTTGACGAAACATGATTCCGTCATCTTTCAGGACAACGACTTCGAAGTTTTCATCGACCCGAATGGCGACAATCACGAATACTATGAATTCGAGATCAATGCTTTGAACACAGGCTGGGATCTGTTTCTGCCAAAGCCTTATCGCGACGGCGGCCCGGCAATGGACGCCTGGGAGATTCCTGGATTGAAGACGGCGGTGAATATTCAGGGGACACTCAACGATCCTAGCGATAAGGACAAGGGCTGGACGGTGGAAATCGCGTTTCCCTGGAACGTGCTCAAGGAGGCGGCTCATCGAGCGGCGCCCCCCAAGGAAGGCGATCAGTGGCGCGTCAACTTCTCGCGCGTGGAATGGCTGCATGAAGTGATCGGCGGCAAGTATCGCAAAGTCAAAGGTACGAAGGAAGACAACTGGGTCTGGTCACCGCAGCATGTAATTGACATGCATCGGCCGGAGACGTGGGGTTATGTTCAGTTCTCGCGAGGCAAGGCGGGCGGTGTCAAATTCATTCCCGATCCCACGGGGGAGGCAAGGCACTTGTTGCATCAAGTTTACTACCGTCAGGCCGACTTCAAAAAGAAACAAAAACGCTGGGGCAAGACGCTTGGTGAGCTGGGCCTGGGCGAACTTTCCACAGTTCGTTTGCAGGTGACGGACAGCCTTTACGAGGCCAGCGTGCCAGTCAACAGCGACACGGGCAAGCGGCGGGTGTATATTCGGCAAGATTCGCTGGTTTGGGACACGGCGAACCCTGGCTAATTGGTGTTGGTTTGACAAAACCAATCCGTTTGCTCTTCAGCAACGTCGTATTGCTGAGAACCCAGGTGATTGTGTCATTGCGCCCACTGGCCAAAATCAGCCTAGGCGCTAAAATTAGCTGTGCTAATCTAGGGTGCAATGCCCGCAATGACTGCGCAGGCTGATTGCTGATCGAAAACTGATGCGGCTGCCACTCTCGACCTTTCCCAATTGGGCAGCCTTGTCCGCATAAAGGAGACGTGCAATGTTGAAATGTTGGCTATGCTTGCCCCTGCTCGCGGGGCTGGCACTGGGGTATCTTGTTCTGACCCAATCGACCGGGCATGCCGGGCAAGACCAAGACCGGATCGCTGACCTCGTCAAACAGCTTGGCAGTGCAAAATACGCTGAACGCGAAAAAGCCAAGAAAGAACTGGAAACCATCGGCCTGCCGGCCCTCCAGCAGCTGAAGAAAGCCAGCAAAGACGGCGACCTTGAGACACGCCAGCGCTGCCTGGAATTGGTCAAGAAACTCGAAAACAAACTCGCTGCCGACACGCTTCTCGCCCCCAAGAAAGTCAAGCTTAGCTTCAAGGACACACCGGTGATGCAGGCCATTGAGGAGTTGCAACGCCAGAGCGGTTATCAGATCATCGTCGAGGGCGACCGCGTGCCGCTGGCCAAGCGAACCATTACGCTGGAAACGGGCGAAGTGACTTTTTGGGAGGCGTTTGACAAGATTTGCCAGGCGGGCAAGTTGACGGAAGTGCCGACGGCCGGTTCATTGCCTCCCAATGTTTATTATGAAATTGACAACGTAATTCAGATTATGCCTATCAACAAGCAGTTGCCGCCCCTGCCGGCGCCAGCGATACAGCCGGTGCCGTTGCCCCCAGTCAAAGGCGGGATTCAACCGCCTGCGGTGGACCTGCCTCTGCCCGTCGCCCCGCCGCCGCCACCCAAAGGCGGTGTGAACAAAGGGGCCGGTCAGGTATTTGAGTTGCAAGTGCAAGTCGAATTGCCTGGCGCAGCCGGCAATGGCCAGGCTGCTGCTGGCAAGGTGGTGGTGCCTGTCCAAGTCGGTCAAGCGGGTCAACCTGGTCAAGCGGGCCAACCTGGCCAACCCGGTCAAGCTGGCGGCGTTGCCCCGCCTGTGAAAGCAGCCCCAGGTGCAGCTCAAATTCAGCGTGTTCAAGGTGCGCAAGCTCAGCCTCTGCCCGCCGTGCAGCCGCGCAAAAGCCAACCAACAACACCTTCGCGAGTTTATCAGCCCGGGATTATTGTGGTGCGTGATGGGACCAACGAAGCGGTGCCAACCTGCTACTACGGCGCTCTACGCATTCGTCTCTTCCCGGCCAGCAAGGCGACAGAGGTATCTGTCCAGCCCGCCAAAAAAGGGGAAGTCGTCTACATCCTTGAAGTGACTGCCGAGCCGCGGCTGCAACAGTTTTCCGTGGTCGGCACGCCTCGCGTGGACTTGGCATTGGACGATAAGGGTCAGGAGTTAGTGATGGGGAAAGAGCCGACTCCAGAACAGACGGGAGTGCACTCCGGGCCAACAGCCGTGATTGGTCGCAATACCACCTATGTGCCCTACACTTACAGCCAACCGCGTCAGGTCGCAATTCGCCTCACGCTGGGCCAAAAACAAGCCGGGACCCTCAAAGAGTTGAAGGGCATTCTGTCGGTGCAAGCGCTCACCACCACGCCGGAGGCGCTCATCACCGTGGACGACGTGATGAAGTCCACTGGCAAAACCGTCAAGGGCGTGAGCGGCGGCTTGATTGAAGTCACCAAGATCGACAAGCTGAAGAATGGCAATTACAGTGTAAAGTTCCGGTTTGAGCAGCCACCGCAGTTCTTCCCGGCAGCCAATGCTAACGGAGTGTTGCCTGCGGCTGGCGGTGGTGCAGGCGGGGCTGGCGGAGCCGGCGGCGCCAAGGCCGGTGCGGCAGGCAAGG
>DASRAT010000242.1:0-3066 GCA_035638015.1 Gemmataceae bacterium
CATCTTTGAATTCCAGCTCAGTGCCGAAGACTTGGAGGCGATTGCCACGCTGGACACCGGGCAAAGCGCTTTCTTCGACCACCGTGATCCCAAGATCGTGAAGATGTTGGGCACGGCAAAGCGCAACACCTGAGCCGGCTCAGGCCAAACAAAAGAGTGTCTTGCAGATATTGTGTGCTGTCTCGTCCACTTACCATTGCCGGAGTTGGTAGCATGCGGAAGAAACTTATTATCCTCTTTCTGTTTATGTGCGTTTGTGGATTATTGGCGATTCCAGCGATGGGTTTGGGGCAGCAACGCGGTGGCGACCCGACACAGAAAGGCGCCAAAGGCGGCAAAAAAGCAAAAGGTGGCCAGGGCGATGCACTGCCCGATCAGGGAGGCGGCGGGTTCGCCATGCCAGGCCAGCCCGGCGACAAAGGCGGGAAAGACAAAGGCGACGACGACTTCGATGCCGCAGCAGCTAAACGATTCAAAGGGGTTGATAAGAACGGCGATGGTTTCATATCGGTTGACGAAATGTCGGCACAAGCACGAGCTAGCGGCGTCTGGAAGCAATTCGATGTTGATGGCGACGGAAGGTTGAACTTCGAGGAATACAAGAACTTTTCGCGTGAAAAAGCGGCGGCCGAACAGGCCCTCAAAATGGCAGGTGGCGCCAAAGGCACCGCCGGCATATACGCGGCCATGGTGGAAAAGAAGGAGGATAGAGTGGAAAAAGAGCAAATAGTCGAAAGAGTGGAAAAAGTGGAATGGGAGAAACTCCCAACCGTCTACCGTGTAGGCAAACTCCCTCCGGGCCTTCCGAAATGGTTCACGGATTATGATTTGAATCGTGACGGTCAGATCGGATTGTACGAGTGGAACAAATTCCCAGAGCCTCTGGAGAAATTCTTCGACATGGATCGAAACGGTGACGGACTGCTCACGGCTGAGGAAGTGCTTTGGTACATGAATCGCACTGCTTGGAGTGCCAACAATAGCTTGACCACAGACCCTTACTCGCAATACCTGCAAAACATGCAAGGATTCCAAAACGGTGGCGTTGGTGGATTCAACAATCAAGTCAAGGGCGGGGGTATGAAGGGCAACTTCGGCGGCGGATTTGGAGGAGGTGGCGGAGGCGGCAAAAAGGGCAAAAAAGGCGGGGCTTACTAAGCCGTAAAAGTGAACAGTGATCAAAGTAAACCGCGGGCCTTTCGCAGACCTCGCTTGTCGGCAAGGCCGGCGTTCAGCGACTGGGGCCAAGTGTTTCAAGGCGAACGGATGACAGCGGCCTTGCTAGACCGCCTTACCCATCGCTGCCACATCTTCGAGATGAATGGCGAAAGTTATCGCTTCCGCGAGTCGATGACAGCCAAGAAGAGCAAGAACTCGAGTAAATGAACGACGGACAAGATACTTTTTGACTCCTCAGGGCGGGTCCGTTTTCGGCACGGAAGGTGGGACCGTTTTGGACAAGGATTACCATGTCCGTGTCCACGGCCCCAAGGGACATCGTACTTTCTCGTCCAATTTGGCATTTGCCGCAGCTATGATTGCGAGCGTCGCGGCCAAGGAAAGAAGGCGCTCGTCCGAGCCATGTACTCCGCATATCCTTCCTTCCGGGTCTGCAAGGACCGTTCCAGTAGCGTAACCCCCGACACACGCAGCAGCAGGAAGGACATTACAAGAGGGGCGATGACCGTCCACCATGTCATTTCTGCGCCAAGGGCGGCGAAGTAGATTCCCCACCATACCAGAAAGTCCCCGAAATAATTGGGGTGGCGGGTGTGGCGCCAGAGGCCGCGGTCCATGACCTTGCCGCGGTTGCTCTGAGCGGCCTTGAACCGCGCCAGCTGGTAATCGCCTACGGTCTCAAAAAGGAACCCCAGAGTCCACAGGCCAATCCCCAGATACGACCAACCATTCAGCGGAGATCGGTCGAGCTGACCTGTCAAGAGCGGCAGCGCTACCACATTCATGATGACCGATTGCAGTCCAAAAACCACAAAAAGGCTTACTAGCCAGAAACGCGAACCGATCCCCTCCCGCATAGTCTGGTAACGATAATCCTCGGGTGTGCCCCACTTCCTCCATGCAAGGTAACCAGCCAGTCGAATGCCCCAGGTGGCGGTGAGAATCAACAACAGAACTTTGCGATCAGTAGCATCGCCTGTGAGATAAAAAGTGACGCTGGCGATCACGGCGAATCCCGGCCCCCAGAAGACGTCCACAATGCTGACGTCGTGCAGCATCAGACTCACCAACCAGACGAGAACCATCAGGGCGGCGGAAACAGCAAGATTGACGACAACCAGTTCAAAAAGGCTCATGTGGCCGACCTTTCTCGGGCAAATTCGTCCCGCGCCACCGGGGATCCCTCCTGCCCACATTCCATCTGCCCATCGGAAGCCTTGGCGCAAACGGGCGGCTCGAAGAGGTAATGTCCCACAAACCATTCCGAGCCATCACCGCTGCCAAAGAGTTCCGCACAAGCCATGAAGAACATCCGCCAACGCTGCAGGACGACCTTTGCCGCGGAGCTGCCGTTACGTTTGGAAAAGAGAGACAACAAATCAACTCTGTGTGCGTCCAGGTTACGCAGCCAGTCCTCGCAGGTGCTGGCATAGTGCAGGCCGTTCACGGGCCAGCGCCGACGGATGACGAGGTCGCGGTTGAAGTAGCCTAAAAGGTCGAAGGAAGGCATCAGTCCATTGGTAAAGAATTGGCGGGCCATCCAGTCGTTGGCGCCGTTGGTGTCGAAGGTGTAGGACAACTCCCGGTGGCAGAAGATATGCACGAACAGTTTGCCGGCTGGCCGCAGCCAGCCCGCGATGCGTGATAGTAACGCCTCGAAATTGCGCATATGCTCAAACATCTCGACCGAAACGACTCGATCATAATCGCCGGCGCCAGCGTAGTCGGCGATATTCGCGGTAATCACCTGGAGGTTGCCCAAGTCCCTTGTATGCGCTTGTGATTCGATGAAGCGTCGCTGGCTGTTCGAATTGGACAGGGCGGTCACCCGGCAACGCGGATAGTGCTCTGCGATCCAGAGTGCCAGAGAACCCCAGCCGCAGCCAA
>DASRAT010000243.1:0-3841 GCA_035638015.1 Gemmataceae bacterium
GGCCGGCGCCGCCTTGCCCGGCCGGTGGATGATTTCCCTGTCTCTTTGATGATCCTGCAAGTCATTCAGCTCCTTCACAGACAGCGGCATGTCGTAACCCTTGTCGGGAATGACGCCCCAATCATCTTCGTCTTTGCCGGAGGTGCTGGGTTTGTTGAGGTTTCTGCCGCTGGGCCGCCAGAAGGTGGCAATGGTCACCTTGATGTTGGCTTCCTTGCCCAGCACGTCAAACGGCACAATCCGCTGAACGCTGCCTTTGCCGTAGCTGCGCGAGCCGACGATGATCGCCCGGCCGTGATCCTGCAGGCAGGCGGCGACGATCTCGCTGGCGCTGGCGCTGTAACCGTTCACCAGGCACACCATCGGGAAGGTCGTGTAGCTGCCTTCGCTCTTGCCCATGTACGAGGTTTCAGGTCCCTCACGCGGCTTGATGGTCACGATCATGCCGTCGTCGATAAATAGGTCGCAAATCTTGACGGCCTGGTCGAGCAAACCGCCGGGGTTGAAACGTAGGTCGAGGATGAAGCCCTTGATGCCCGCCTTGTAAAGCTGGCGCATCAGCTTCTCCAGATCGCGGGCGGTGTTTTCCTGGAAGCCGCTGAGTCGCACGTAGCAGATCTGGTTCTCGGGATCGATGACAAAGTCCCATTTGTCATCGTCGGTGCGTTTGTGGCCCAGCACGGTCTCCAGTTCGACTGAGCCGCGGATGAGGTTGAATTCGAGCGGCTTGGGCTCGCCCTCACGCTCGATGAGGAGCTTGACAGGCGTGCCTTTTGTACCGGTGATCTTCTTGACCGCCTCCTCCGTGGTCATGCCCTTGGTGGGAATGACCTCCTGCTTCGGCAGCGGTTTGCCAGAACTGTCAACGTCGCGGATGATGTGGGTGATGATGTCGCCGGCATAGATTTTGGCATTATAGGCCGGGCTGCCGTGAATCGGCGTGATCACCTGTAATTCGTCACGGGCCCCGTTTTTCCGGATCTGCACGCCGACGCCGGAAAACTGGCCTTTGAGCTGGTCCCTGAAGACCTTGACCGCGTCGGGGTCGATGAAACCCGAATGGCGATCGAGCTTGCTCATCATCGGGTTCAGCGACATGGTCACGTCTTTGCCGTCAGCCAGGTCTTCGCGTTTGCCCAGATGCTGACGGGCATCGATGAGCAGCGTTTCCAGGCCATCGCGATCCAGGTCCTTGATCTTGCCGAGCTTTTCCTTGAGATTGGCAGGCAACGGCTCGTCAAGCTTCTTGTACATCCCCTTGATGGCTTCCTCGATAAGCTCCGCCCGGCTGGTTTTCTTGAAGTGGAAGAGAATGACCGTGTCGGCCGCCTTGATGACATGGCGGGCATATTCGGCCGCCGGCTCCGCGGCCAGTTTCGTGCTGGCCAGGACCGCCTCACGTTCCTTGGCGAAATCCTCGGCGTTGATCTTGCCGTCGGCCAGCTTTTGATAAGTCTTGCGCATTTCCTGCTGGGCTTTCAGCTTGGGCATGCGACCCAGGTAATTGTGGCCGTCGTCAACCACTTGCTTGGGGAGCTTGTTCGCCTTGGCGATCTTGTCGAACTCCTCCAGGCGTTTCTTGGCGGTCGCGGCCACTGCCGGGTTTTTGTCCAGCGTAAAATCGCTGACGTGGGCTTCGAGGATAAGCGGCTGCTGACTCTTCTCGTCGTCGGTTTTGCCGTTGGCCCGGGCCATTTCCGGCAACGCCTTTTTCACGTAGGCAATCAACTCATCGACCGTGATCACTCCGTCCGGCTCATAGCCAAAGCTGTCGGCCTTGCCCTGGAGGCCATGCGCGATCACCTTGCTGAATATGCCATGATCGCCCGTATCCTGTGACGGCTTGGTGCCAAAGTTGGGCAGGAAGATGACGCGGCTGTCGGTCGAAGCCGCTTCGTCGTCCTTGCCCAGCAATTCGCGATGAAATTTGGTCAGGTCCGGATCCGTGGCTGCTTCTTTGCCCGGATCGAAACCCTTGAAGTTCACATCCACAAAAGCGCAAAAATGCTGGCATTTGAGTTTGTCCAGCACATTCTCAATGTCGCCGGCGTTCAAGGCAGTCTTGGCCCGGTCCTTGACCGACGAATCGGCGGTGAAGTAGCAAGTGCGCTCGCCCACCGCGCCGCCCTGGCCGACATAGACGAACAGCACCAGATCGTCCTTGGTCGCGGATTTGACCAGCCAGTTCAGAGCACTGAGAATGTTCTCCTTGGTGGCCGCCTGGCTCTTGCGCTTGGCGTCTTCTTTGCCCAGCAGCAGGCGAACCTGATCGGGTTGCACGTCAAAATGTTGCGGATCGCTGATGATGTCGAAAAGCAACTTGGCGTCGGCCTCGGCATGCTTACGCGGAAAGATCTGGGCGTCCTTGTATTCGTCGATGCCGACGATGACGGCGTAGGTTGTTCCCTTGCCGTCCGCGGCCGCGTGGGCTTGGTTGGCCATGAAACCGGCCAGGGCCACGAAGACAAATAACCCCTTGAAAATCGCCTTGGTCATGGAAGTGATATCCTTTCGGCTGAACTGGGTTAGCGGACCAGGTTGACGCATCGGCCCCGACGCGCGAGGGGCCAGACACTGTTGTACGACTTGCGGCAGCAGTGCCTCCTTAACGACGGGACTGCCGCGGATGCCGTTCTAGTTGTTCATTCTGACGGACATTCCCAACCAGTCAACCCAAATTTGACAACAGGAGGTGTTGGCGGCCCGGGCACGGCTTTTTTGGCAACATTGGCATCCGCAGATTCGCGTATGACAGAGCAATGTCAACCTGCTTAAATTGCGGCGCTTACCGCCGCCATTCTTCATTACGCAGATTGTGGCCAGGTAGTTCAGGACGCCGCCGGTTCCAGGCAGCGCGGATCGTTATTGCGTACATTGTTGACCAGCGGATTGACGGCCATCTTGGTCATGGCGTCCGCGGGAAAAGGACCGAGATAAGCAAACGTGCCCGGCTCACTGGCGCCCGGCGTCACCAGCCAATGACGCAAATGGGCTTTGTCCACGATGACTGGCATGCGGTCGTGCACCTCGCGCATCAATTCATTGGCATCCGTGGTCAAAATGGTGCAGGACTCCACCGGCTTTTCGCCACCGTCCCATTTTTCCCAAAGTCCCGCGAATGCGAATGGCTGTCCATCACGCATGCGGACCAGAAACGGCTGCTTGGTTTTGCCGATTTTCTTCCATTCGAAAAAACCGTCCGCCAGGATCAGGCAATGGCGCTGTTTGAACGCCGACCGAAACGACGGCTTGGTGGCCGCGGTGTCCAGGCGGGCGTTGATGAGCTTGTAGCCGATCTTGATGTCGTCAGCCCAGCTAGGCACCAGGCCCCAGCGCAGCCGCACCGCTTCGAGTTGATCAGTGCCGGGCTTGACGCGGACGGCCAGCACGTTTTGCGTGGGGGCGACGTTGTAATTCGGCGGCAGGTCGATGCCGTCGAAAAGGGGGAAGAGCTGGTTCAGGGCTTGGGGGGTGGTGGTGAGGGTGAAACGTCCGCACATGGCATGTATCTTACAGAGTAATGTTACGCATTGACGCAAACGCCGCCGCAAGGACAGGGGTAAGCAAGATGAAATCAGCAAAGGCACGCACGGCATTTTGGGCACCGCTATGCGGCGCGAGAGGCATCACGAATAGGGCAAATACTCGACATGATTACGCATGTCGTCAGGCTCAAGGACTTTGGCAACCAACTCCAGATCGCGAACCGCTTGACCAACTGAGATCGCGAGCTGATGGGCGTATACGACGCCCCCGAAATCACAGCCTGTTTGCATGCGCTGTTGGGCGATTACTAGCAGGTCTTCGTCCTGACTGAAGAGGACTCGCCCAAGCGACGTGG
>DASRAT010000244.1:0-3692 GCA_035638015.1 Gemmataceae bacterium
GAAGTTCTTGTTAGAATGGTACCGTCATGCCGCAATGCCTGAAGGAGGCTTTCCATGGACTCGATCAGAGCCACCTATTCCAATGGCGCCTTCATTCCCGATGGACCCGTCCAATGGCCCGAAGGCAAGCGCGTCGTCGTCACGCCCGCGGATCAACCCGGCGTCCACGCGATGAATGAGGACAACCAAGGGGATGATCCGCAAGCCATTGCCCGTTGGATTGCGGAGTTTGACTCGATTCCTCCATTGCAAATGACGCAAGAAGAGGAATTGCAGTGGCAGGCCGCCCGGCAGAACCTAAATCTGACCTGACCCCCTTTTTTCTTGCCTTCCTAATCCCACTTCCACCAATGAATGCAGTCCCCTTTGTAGTCGATTTTTTTGAGAATTGCAGCGAGCACATAGTCAACCACGAAATCATTCATCGGTCCACCGCCCCCGCTCGCAAGTCCCCCGCTGTAAAACGCATTTTTTTTTCTTTTCGCGAATTGCTTTGACGCGCCATCGACTAAGTTGGCAAGCTCACTCTTCTCTGTTTGGAGGAGTTTTCGATATGTTTGGTAAGTCTCCACTGCCAGCGTTGATCCTTTAGTTTTGCCAAGCTGTGCAAGACCAAGGTTCCACTTTGATTGATTCCAATCATCCGTTAATCCATTGGCAATCACACCGTCTAGAAGCGAATCGGCAGTAAGATCATCAACATCAAAAATAACAGGTCGGTCATTGACAAGAAACGAGAGTATAGATGCTGATTCACATGGAATGTCCATGTTAACATCATCCTCTCCAGCAAGGGTGCGAAGAATCTGCAATCCCGTGCGAATCCTGCCGATAGCTGATTCAAAAAAACTCACTGGGCATGCTATTCCACTTCGCCAAGCAACTAGGCCTTGCATAAGGCAGCACTTAAACCCTGCCGCAATGTTATGGGTTGCAAGTGGGTAGTTGCGCGATGATGTCGCTACTTCTAGACCTTTGTCATTGCCAGTCGCTTGATCACCCCAAAACACCACCATTTTTTCAGGCGTCATTGCCATGGCTCTCACCTTAGGAACTAACGGGGACGCACCTCGTTTAACATGCGTGTCACTCGTCACCACAAGCATTATTCTTCAGCCGACCAGCGACTCTTCTTACATATACAACCGCCAACACCAATCCAACAGCCGCTCCCAAATACCCCGCCACATGCAAATAAGCAACAATGATAAACCCGGGCAAGTCCTGTAGATCGAATAAATACTGAATTTCCGCCCAACCGCTCAAGTCGCCGTAGTGCGTTCTGGCGACGCCGATCAATGCCCCCGTCAGGCCGAAGAGCGGCGCCACGGTGAACACAATGGCAAACGCCCGCAGCAGAGTTCTGCGCCGCTGGGGCTGGGGCATCTCGTCCAGCCCGGCCCGCGCCACGAACCAGCCGCCAAACAAACCCACCCACCAGGTCGCCAGAAAACCGACCTCCGACGCAAACACCCTTGGGGGCCAGCCGAAATCGGCCCAGGAAAACTGAAAGAACTTCATCTTGGTGAAATACTCGGGCGAGATGCTGTAGCTGATCTGATCGTGTAGTGCGCCATAGGTCCCTGCCAACGCCGCACCCAGCAGGGCGATGCGGACCATGGCCGGAAATCGCCTGATTGGGAATTTCGGGAAGAGCAGATTCATGTGTTTGCGGGGCCCGTGGTACTTCGCAGCTCGCGGTTCTAAGCTAATGGAGTTGTCTTATGGCCGCCTGTCGCCGGGCGGCATGGTTCACGGAGAATATCATGGTACGCTATTGGTGGCTTCTGATCTGTTTAATGGTTTCGCTGGCGGGGTTGGCGGTGGTCCAGGCGGCGGAGGCTCAAACGCCGACACCGCTCAAACGCATCGGCTTCGGCTCGTGTGTGAACCAGGACAAGCCGCAACCGATCTGGGAAACCATCGTGGCCGCCAGGCCCGATCTCTTTTTGATGTGCGGCGACAATGTTTATGCCAACGTGACCAAGAAGGCCGACCTCGGCAAATTCAAGCAGTGTTACGACAAACTCGCGGCCCAGCCGGGTTATCAGAAGCTGCTCAAGACCTGCCCCCTCATGGCGGTTTGGGACGACCACGACTACGGCTACAACGACGCCGGCGGCGATTACGTCCTCAAAAAAGAATCGCAGCAGATTTTCCTGGACTTTTTCGGCGTTCCCAAGGACTCGCCGCGGCGCCGGCAGGAAGGGGTCTATTATGCCCAGACCTTCGGCCCGGCCGACAAGAGCGTGCAGGTGATCATGCTCGACACCCGCTATTTCCGCAGCAAGCTCAAACCCATCGACGCGATGACCAGCAGCAAGTATCTGCCCGACAACGATCCCAAGGCCACGTTTCTGGGCGAGGTGCAATGGAAATGGTTTGAGGAGCAGCTCAGGCAACCGGCCAGGCTGCGTCTTGTTGTGTCCACCATTCAACTGGTCGCCGAGGACCATCCCTATGAGAAATGGATGAACTTCCCGGCCGAGCGAGCGCGGTTTTTCAAGGTGCTCAAGGACACCAAGGCCCAAGGCGTCGTGGTGCTCAGCGGCGACCGCCATCTGGCGGAGCTGTCAAGCATGGATGCCGGGCTGGGTTATCCCTTGTTTGATTTGACCTCCAGCGGGCTGACCGAGGGCTACACCAAAGGCTGGCGCAAACCGGAGGTCAACAAAAATCGTGTGGCCACCATGACCCACGGCAATAATTTCGGGATGGTGCTGGTGGATTGGGAGCGCAAAGATCCCCAGGTGTCTCTGCAAATCCGCGATGAAGCGGGGGACATCGCCATTCAAGAAAAGATTTCGCTGAGTTGGCTGCAGGCGGGCGGGAAGAAAAAGGGAATGTAGGGACAAACAAAAAACCCTGGCGGGGCTGTTCAGCCCAGCGCCAGGGTTGGTTGGACGTTCGACTTGGATTTACTTGGCCCCCGCGGGTTCCGCTTCCAACTCCGGCTCCGCCGGCGTCTCGGGCGGCACACGATCCAGCGTGTCCAGCACTTGCTGCTGGATGCGGACTTCCGCTTCCTGATGCGACTGGAAACCAGTGCCGGCCGGCACCAGGTGTCCCAGGATCACGTTTTCCTTGAGGCCGACCAGGTAATCGACCTTGCCCGCCAGGGCCGCCTCGGTCAGCACCTTGGTCGTTTCCTGGAAGCTGGCCGCCGAGATGAAGCTATCGGACTGCACGGCCGCCTTGGTGATGCCCAAGAGCTGGACGCTGCACGTTGCAGGCGTGGGCCGTTCCCAGGTGGGCGATTTCTTCTTCTCGGCCTCGCAGCTCGCCCGCACTTCCTCGAACGCATCCTTGCTGACGATTTTGCCGACCTCGAAATTGGACTCGCCCGGATCCTTGATTTTGACGCAGTCGCGGAGCCGATCGTTGACTTCGCGGAAACCGAATTTGTCAATGACCGAGCCAGGCAACAGGCCGGTGTCGCCCATCGTCTCGACTTTCACCTTGCGCAGCATCTGCGAGATGATGATCTCAATATGCTTGTCGTCGATGTCCACGCGCTGGCTGCGGTAAACGGCCTGAACTTCGCGGAGCAGATATAACTGCACCGCCTCGGTGCCGGAGATACGCAGAATGTCGTGCGGCACCAGCGGGCCATCGACCAGCGGGTCGCCTTCCTTGACAAACTCGTTGCCGTGAACGCGCAGGTGCTTGCCGTGCGGCACCAAATGCTCCTT
>DASRAT010000245.1:0-5612 GCA_035638015.1 Gemmataceae bacterium
GACCGCGATTTCCCAAAACTGATTGTTGGCAAAGTGAATGAGCGTGTCGTAGCGCTGGTCGGGGGAGATGGCATCATTGCGGTCGCGGGTGGAGCCGCTGTCGTCGGTGTTCCAACCATAGGTCAGGCCGTTGCGGGCGGCGTAAACAAGCCCCGCGTCAACTGTGTAGCCCGCGGGAATCGGCGCGTTGGCGGGTTGGAAGTTGATCTTGGCGGCGAAGCCAGGCGCCGTGGTCGGCGTGGCGAAGGCCTCCGTGGACAAACCACTTTGCCCACCGCTGCCGACCGCGGTGACTTTGTAGTAATACGTCGTGCCGCCTGTTAAACCGGTATCCGAGTAGCCGGTCGTGGTGATGCCCGTGGCAATCGGCGTGGCGCCTTCGCCGCCGGCGGTGGTGCCGCGGTAGACGTTGTAACTGGTTGCACCTGTCGAGGCCGTCCAACTCAAGGTCACCAAACCGGCGCCGGGCGTCGCGGTCAATCCGGCCGGCGCAGCCGGAGGCGGAAACAGCGTGCCCGAGGTGATGTCAATGTAATCGATCTTGTCATTGACCGCGCCGGTTGCCGGGGCCACGGTGAGTCGGCCATCGTTGACCGTAACCGTAACCGTCGCTTCTTGCCACAGATTGGCAAAGCTGGGGGTGAAATTGATGGCCGGCACGCCTTCGACGTTGATCTTGTGGACGCTGTCGATGTAGCTCGGATCGCCGGCCACAACGTGGACGGTGTAGGTCCCATTGGGCACCGCGATTTCCCAAAACTGCGTGTTGTCGAATTGAACCAACGTGTCGTAGCGCTGATCAGCTGAGGCCGGGTCGTTGCGATCGCGCGCGGAGCCTGAGTTGTTCACATTCCAACCGTAGGTGAAGCCGTTGCGGGCAGCGTACACCGCTCCGGCATCGACGACGTATCCCGCCGGTATGGCTGCGTTAGCAGGCTGGAAGTTAACATGGGCGACAAATGCCGGCGCCTGGGGCGTGGCAAAAGCCTCGTTGGACAACGTGCTCTCGCCGCCGCTGCCGACCGCGCTGACTTTGTAGTAGTAGGTTGTGCCGTTGGTCAATGCCAGGTCAGTGTAGGTAGTGCCGGTGTTGACCGTGGCAATCGCCGTGGCACTCTCGCCATTGCTGGTCGTGCCGCGATAGACCTTGTAGCTGGTGGCGCCAGTCGAGCCCGTCCAAGACAGGGCCACCTGGTTGGCGCCGCCTATGGCGCCAAGGCCGGTCGGCGGATTGGGAGCGGGAAGGGGTTGCGGCGTGGCAAACGCCTCGGTGGACATCGGGCTTTCGCCGCCCGCATTCACGGCGGTAACTGTGTAGTAATAGGTGACGCCGTTGGTCAAACCGGTGTTTGTGTAAGACGTTGCAACGAGGCCGCTGGCAATGGCGGGGCCCGTTTCCGTGCCGGGGGTCAATGAGCGATAAACATTGTAGGTTGCCGCTCCGGTCGATGCGATCCAGGTCAGCGCCACCTGGTTAGGACTGGCGGTTGGAGTCAAAGTCGTGGGGGCGGCGGGAATGGCCGGCAACTGCGGCGTCGCGAAAGCTTCCGTGGACATGGCGCTTTCGCCGCCCGCATTCACAGCTGTCACCTTGTAGTAATAAGTGACGCCGTTGGTCAAGCCGGTGTTGGTGAACGAGGTAGCGCTGAGGCCGGTGGCGATGGCTGGGCCGGTTTCAGCGTTGGCTGTCAAGGAGCGGTAGACATTGTAAGTCGTCGCACCGGTGGACGCGGTCCACGAAAGCACGATCTGGGTATTGCCGGGAGTCGCAATGGGATTGGTCGGCGGCGCGGCAATGGCGGGCGGTTGCGGCGTGGCGAACACTTCGGCCGACGGTTGGCTTTCACCGCTGGCGCCCACGGCGGTGACTTTGAAAAAGAAGGTCACGCCATTGCTCAAACCGGAATTGGTAAACGTGGTCCCGGTGATGCCGCTGGCGACGGGCGTCGCGGCTTCGCCGTTGGGAGTGATGCCGCGGTAAACATTGTAACTTGTCGCACCTGCCGAGGCCGACCAGGCTAACGCGACCTGGTTGATGCCGGCCGTGGCAGTGAGCCCTGTTGGGGCAGGCGGAGGTATGGCCGGGGCATTGGCTGTGATGTCGATATAGTTGAGCTTGTCGTTGATCGCGCCACTGGCGGGGGTGACCGTCAGGCGGCCATCGTTGACCGTCACTGTCACGGTCGCTTCCTTCCAGAAGTTGCCGACGGTTGGCGTGAAATTGATGGCCAACGCACCTTCGACATTGATCTTGTGGACGCTGTCCGTGTAACTGGGATCGCCGGAAACGATGTGCAAGATGTAGGACCCGTTGGGCACCGCAATTTCCCAGAACTGCGTGACATCCATGTGAATCAGCGTGTCGTAGCGCTGATCGGGCGAAGCGGGATCATTGCGGTCGCGCGTGTTGTCGGAGTCGTCCACGTTCCAGCCATAGGTCAGGCCGTTGCGCGCAGCGTAAGTGAGGCCGCTGTCCACGATGTAGCCGGACGGAATTGGCACATTCGACGGCTGGAAGTTGATATGAGCGGCGAACGGTGGCTGGCCGGGCGTGGCCGAGACCTCGCTTGATTGGGGGCTGGCGCCGATGCTGTTGACCGCGGCGACTTTGTAAAAATAGGTGACGCCGTTGTTGGCCGTAGTGTCGGTATAGGCCGTGGCACTAATGCTGGAAGCGATGGGTGTGGACCCTTCGCCGCCGGGCGTTGTCGAACGATAGACGTTGTAGGTCACCGCGTCGGTGGCGGCTTGCCAGGTGAGTGCGACCTGCGAGGCGCCGCCTGTCGCGATCAGGCCGGCGGGTGTGAACGGCACCCTGGCCAGGGTGGCCGCATTGGCGACGTTGGTGTAATTCGACGCGCCGGCGGAATTGAAGGCCTGCACTCGGAAGAAATACGGCGTGCCCACTTGCAAGCCCATGACGCTGTAGGAGGTGGTCCCGGCGGGCAAAGTGGCGACGCGCAGAAAACCGGTGCTGGCGTTCAATGATTGCTCGACATAAAAGCCATTTTCATTGTTGGCATTGTTTTGCCAGCCGAGATCGATCTCGGAATTAGTCACGGCCTGGGCATTGAGCAGCGTAGGCGCTGTCGGGATCGAGGATGAAATGGTGGTGGTGGCGAAAGCGGTGGGTGAATAGTTGCCATTGCCAAGGTCATTGCTGAAGGGCCGAACGCGGAAGTAATAAGTGGTATTGGCAGCTAGATTGACGACATCAAAAGTAGTGACGTTGGCGGCGGCGCTGCCGATTTCTGTGAAATTGACGCCGTTGGTCGATTCTTCAATGCGAAAGCCATCCTCGTTGTCGGAGGAATTGGCCCAGGACAGATTGATGCGCGAGTTGGAAACAGCGCTGGCATTGAGCGAGACGGGGGCAACGGGCGCCGCCGTGCCGATCCACTTGACGCGGAAGATGTGGGCGCCAAAGGCAACGGGATTGCCGCCATTTTCCGCGTACAGATCGCTGAAATAGAGACCATCAGGGCCAGCCGCCAAGGCTACCACCGTGGAATTGCCGGTGCCGTTGTAATGTATCAGTCGCGTCGGTCCGGAGACGAGATTGCCGCTGCCGTCGATGACAAACTCGGTGATTTGTTTGCCGTTGGTGACCGGCCCGCTAGCAAAGGTGGAGCCGGATTCCGCGACAAACAGGTGGTCCTGCTTGCTGGCCGGATATCGGCTGCCGCCAAATACCGAGGTTTGGATAAAGGCATCATTGACCGGCGCGTGAGCAGGCGGGCCCCAGTTGTAGATGGCGAAATTGTGCATGCTGGCGTCGGTGCCGTCGAACAGATAATTGCGGCCAGCAACGACTTTGGAGATGCGGTCAACGCTGGGGCCGTTCTCAACGACATAATGCGCGTTGTCAGAGGTGCGCCAGGCGCCGCCGAAGGGGTTGCGATACCCATAAGTGTAAACGTAATCGCGAGCAGTGATGCCGTCGGCGGCGTTGTAAAACGGATTGTCGGTGCAGGCGGTGCCGTCGAAGTTCAGGCGAATGATCTTGCCGCGGAACGAGGTGAGATCCTGGCCCAGGCCGTCCACGAAGCCGTCGCCGATGTGGACCCAAAGTTTGCCGTCGGGACCGATGGAGGCATTGGAAATAAAGTGCGACTGTCCCATCGTCTCGCCAGGCATCATCAGGATGTTGGTGAGGCTGGCCGCGGTGTGGCCGCCGTCATTGCTGTGCAAGCGGACGATTTTGGGGTAGTGATTGCCGTCGCCGCCGTCGTAGACCATCGTGGCAAACAGGTCGCCGCTGGCGGGATCGACGCAAACGCCGGCCACGCCTTGCTCCCCGGAGCCAGGAAATTGTCCGGTCGGATTGAAGTTGAGCAAGTTGGTGGCGTAGTTGAGGACGGTGCCGTTGCGCTCAACCATGGCGATCGTGCCATAGAGCTCGGTGACGTAAAAATAGGGATCGGTTGGCAACGGCCCGGGATTGGGAACGAAGGCGACGTTGACCGGCAACTGTAAACCACCGGCGACTTGCTCGACCTTGAAGCCTGGTTGATCGACCGCCCAGGTGCCGACGCCGGGCGTGGGCTGCAGGGCTGGGTCGGTGTGAAAAGTGCGCAGCGACCACGGACTCCACTGCGTCGCGAGATCGCCGCTGCTGTCCGCGACGCGGACGCGCAACTGATAGTCGGTGTCAAACGCCAACTCTTGCTTGCCGGCCAGGCCATTGACAAAAGTGCCGTAAGCGTAAAAGATGCGCGTCAATCCTTGCGGGTCGTTGATGCCGTCAGCTTGCCACACCACCTGGGCGCCAGCGCCGGTGGTCCAGATCTCCCAGTCCGCGGCCGTTTGCACGTCACCCACGTCAGGATCCTGAAATGGCGCAATCACCATGTGCACGTCGGAGCCGTTCAGCGAAACACCGTCGGCAAACGGCTCGGTGATGACCGGGGCCAGCGGTGCATGGTTGGCCGGCGTGACCCGGTTTTCAAGCCCTTCCAGTTGCAGCTGGACGCGCTGCCGCCGCGGCGATTTTTTGGTTTTGGTGGGGAAAATAGACAGCAAACGGCGCAGCCAAGGCGACATTAGGCTGGCTCCTTCGAGGGGTTAAGGAGTTTTGACAACTTGCTGGGAACCAGCCATGGCAAAGAGACTAATCCGTGCGCGAGCAAGTCTTGGTCCGTTGAGATTACACCAGTGACAGCCCACTGACAAGAGTTATCTTTGGAAAAATCCGCAAAGTCGTTGTATTACACACTTGTTAATGACATGCCATTGACACAACTACTTGACGGCCCCACGTCTGTGACCTATCCCTTGGCCCACATCTCCTTCATGAACTTCAGCCCGTTGGTGTAAACCTCCTCGGGATTTGGAAACAAATCTCGCCAGATGCGCGTGGCCGCCGCCAGATCGGGCAACGCCCGGCCGAAGGCCTCGATCATCAACCAGCCGTCATACTTGATTTGCTTGAGCGCCTTGAAAGTTTCGTCCCAGCGAATCTGGCCCGTGCCAGGCGTGCCGCGATCGTTTTCGCTGATGTGCACGTGAGCGATGCTGTCGGCCGCCGCGACGATTGCCTTGGCGGGATCTTTCTCCTCGATGTGGGCGTGAAACGTGTCATACATCATGCGAAAGCTGGGATGATTCACTTG
>DASRAT010000246.1:0-10391 GCA_035638015.1 Gemmataceae bacterium
ACGAGTTAGCCCCGGAATCGGCGTTTCCAATCTAATTTTGGTATGTCTAGCCTTGTCTGAGGGTCGCCGTTCCACTTAACAATGAGTCCGTGTTGCTCGAGCACAACTTTCACGCGCTGTCCAATTTCTGCTTTCCTGTTCAAATCGTCATGGAGATCACCGAAGGCGACCATTAAACCGCCTCCGGCGACTGCGCTCTCCACGTCTTGGCCGTGGTAGAAACAGTAGCCAATGACGCGGTATATGCCCCTCTGATGCAACACTTCGGCCACTGCAGGAAGACCATCGGACATTTCAAAGCCGGTGTTCTGCAATGCAATGATCCCTTGAGCGTTTAGTGTCTTGAATGCTCCGTCCAAACGGTCGCAATCCGTTGTTTTCGGCCAGGATGTTTCGGCAGCGGCTTTTTTCTTGAACTCTGGGCGGACTGCGGCGCGCAGGAGCGATTCGTTGGCGTCCTTGTCCAAAATGTCATTGATCATCCCGTCCACATCGCTCGGAGAATAGAACCCCGACCAAACCCAAGTCTTGATGGCATTCAAGATGTAGCTTTCAGTTTGATTCATTGGCAGCCCCTTTTTGATGGCCGCAACGCGTTCCGTATTTCAAAGCGCCAAACCCTCAGCCGCGCTGCTCTTGACGCCCGCCGCCGTCCCCTTATCATAATAACTTCCCTGAGGCCCGCTAGAAGGAAGATTACGCCAATGTCCACGTTCATGGCCAACCGAGATAACATCGAGCAAGGTTGGTTTGTCATTGACGCCGCCGATCAGGTCGTCGGCCGGCTCGCGGTCAAGATCGCCGACGTTCTCCGTGGCAAGCATCGCCCGGTGTATACGCCGCATGTCGACACCGGCGAGTTCGTCGTCGTCATCAATGCCGCCAAGATGAAATTCACCGGCAAAAAGCTGGAAACCAAGACTTATCAGGCTTACTCACACTATCCCGGCGGCCAGAAAATCGTCACCGCCAAGGATCTGATGGAACGCAAGCCGGAGCGAGTGCTGGAACTGGCCGTGCGCCGCATGGTGCCGCGCAACAAGTTGGGCCGCCAGCAAATGACCAAACTCAAGATCTACGCCGGGCCGAGCCATCCGCATCAGGCCCAGCAGCCGCGCGAACTCAAGACTTCGGAGTGATAGCTAGTGACCGCCGCCACCAAAAAAGCACACGTTGGAACCGGCCGCCGCAAGACATCGGTGGCCCGCGTCCGTCTCAGTGAAGGCTCCGGCAAGATCATCATCAACGGCCGGGATTTGGACAATTACTTCACAGAGGTCAAGGACCGTAACGCCGTGCTCGGTCCGCTCAACCTGTGCGAGATGAAGAGCAAGATCGATGTGAATATCAAGGTTCACGGCGGCGGCTCCACAGGCCAATCCGGCGCCATCTGCCAGGGCATCGCCCGCGCCATCAAGATCATGTACGGTCTGGACACCACCACCGCGCCGGTCGACGGCGAGCCGGTCAACGCTCTTGCCAAGCAGATTCGCGACTCCGGCTACCTGACCCGCGACGGCCGCATGAAGGAACGCAAGAAGTACGGCCGCAAGGGCGCTCGCAAGAGCTTCCAGTTCTCGAAACGTTAAATCGTTGCTGCCGCCATCGTGCACTGGCGATTTTCACGCGCCAGAGATATTGTGTTTGGCTGGCCGAAATTGGCATTCGTCCGATTCACCAGCATACCAGTCAATGTTGACTGCAATTCGATCTCGGCTTAGTGTGAATTGATTAGAAGGTCCGTGGCATTCCTCCTTCCATGGGGCGGCGCCGCCATGAACATGCAAGCGTATATGAAGAATCGTCTGGCATTTCCATTGGAGGAACTGGCCAAGCACCGCGGGGAATGGGTCGCCTGGAGCCCGGACGGCACTCGCCTGGTTGCCACGTCAAAAGATCCCCTGGCCTTGGATGACCTTGTCCGCTCAGCCGGCGAAGACCCCGAAGACTGCCCGATCGAAGGCATTCCCGATGCCGATTGCGTGCTCGGAGGTTTGAACGTTTCGTGATTTTCCCTTATCTTCCTCTGGCGACCAAAGGGCCTATTCCATCCCTCGCCGGCGCGACTGTTCGCTATCGCCCCATTGTTTCTACGCGAATATTCGGCCCGCTCGGGTCGCGACTTTATGACGGCTGCGTGGATTGTGCTTCTGACGACACAATTTTCCCGCGTTCACTAGCTCATACGCTAGGTATTGACTTGACGGGGGCTGCTCAAGGCATTGCCCAACCCATCGGCGGCTTGGCTGTTCCCTATGCTTATGCCGCCGTCAAGCTTCGGCTGACGGACGGCATTGAAACGTGCGAATGGCTGGCGACCGTCGGGTTCGTTGATCTGCCTTTGCGCTGGGCGCTGCTCGGCCATGCGGGTTTCCTGGATTTTTTCGACCTTGCGCTGAGGGGTGCCCGCCGCGACGTTGTCATCATCCCCAACAACCTATTTCCTGGTCAACACTTGTTGCAAGGGCCTACTGGCGGCGTGCAAGCCGCACCTCCTTAGTGGCTATTCTCTGATCGGATCAGTTTGTGCTAATTGCCCGCTTCCACAACAAGCTTTCCCGCTTGGCAGCGGAGCGCGCGCAAGTTAGCCCGCGCCGTCAGCCCCTCCTTCTTCAGCAACCCATCCCCATCCACGCGCACCACATCGCCCACCACTTGCAGCCAGCTGTGTTTCTTGCCCGCATCCGCAATCACGTTCATGATCAAGCTTTTCAGCACATTCGCCGGCATGCCCAGCGTGCGAAAGTTGGCCAACCGCGCCGTCGCAATGCCGCCATCGACCCCTAGCTCCCACAAGATCTCGAACGACACCGGCATAAACATCTGATACGAACCCTTGACGCGCACCCCTTCCGGCTCGATGCTGATTTCGAGGCTCTCGACGCCAAGGTCTTTGGGGAGATGCTTCGCTGCCAGGTCGTTGAGATCCTGTTCCGTCAGCACGACCAGCAGACGTTGGATGTCCATGCGCGACTTCCTGTTTAGGGGACGTGAAACGCCGCCTTGAGGCAGGCCAACGCCTCCTCGCCGCGGCTGCGATCAACCACCACGCTGACGCGCACTTCGCTGGTGTTGATCATGCCGATGTTGATGTTACGCTCCGCCAAGGCCCCGAACATCTGCCGGGCCACGCCGGTGTGTGTCCGCATGCCGACACCTAACACGAACAGCTTGGCAATATTCGGATCGGCCGCGACCGTCGTTTGGGCGTCGATTCCCGTCGCCGCTTGCTGTGTCAATTGACGGGCACGCTCCAGATCGGCCAGCGGCACGCTAAACGACAACTGGGCCAAACCTTCGCTGGTCAGGTTTTGCACAATCATATCCACGACAATGCCACCCTTGGCCACGGCTTGAAACACCGTAGAGCAGTTGCCAGGCCGATCCGGCAAGTTCGAAACCGTGATACGTCCCTGATCGGTGATGAGCAGCACATCGCTGACAACGATGTCCTCCATGTAGCTGAGCAAACCTAGCGGCGTGCTTCTCTCGCCATTGCCGTCAGCCACCGCGGAGCGCGTCCCTGCCTTGCCGGTCGGCCGATAAACGACAGCCGGCATCCCCGCTCCTGGCCGGGCTTCATGCAAATGAAACGCCTGATGCACCGCCCGCAGCGCCTTGACGCCGTCTTCTTTGGCAACCAAGACGCTAATCTTGATGTCGCCCGTGGTGATCATCTTCATGTTGACGTTGGCATCGGTCAACGCGGCAAACATCCGCTCGGCAACGCCCGTGTGCGTCCGCATGCCGGTGCCGACGATCGACACCTTGCTGACTTCCTCTTCGTGATCGACCGTCGCCCCCAGCTCCGCCGCCAACGGCCGCAGCACCGCCAGTGTCGCCGGCAATTCATTGTGCAAGACGGTGAAACCGATGTTGGCCTTGCCATCCTTGCCGACGTTTTGCCCGATCATGTCCACGACGATATTCTGCTCGGCAATCGCCGAGAAAATCCGATGGCTGATGCCCGGCTCATCCGGCACGCCGTCGATGCTGATGCGAGCCTCGTCGCGAGTGATTGCCGCACCGCACACCACCACGCCGCGCATCCAATCGGTTTCGGGCACAATCCAGGTGCCTTCGTTGTCCGTAAACGAAGACCGCACATGCAGCGGCACATCGAATTTTTTGCCAAACTCAATCGACCGCGAGTGCATCACACCCGCGCCCATGCTAGCCAACTCCAGCATCTCATCGTAACTGATGACATCCACCTTACGCGCTTCAGGTACGATCCGCGGATCAGTGGTGTAGATGCCATCCACATCGGTGTAGATTTCGCAGCCCACTTCATGGGCAGGGGTCAGGGTTGAGGGGTCAGGGGCCAGGCCGGATTGGCTGACCCCTGACCCCTGACCCCTGACCGCTGTTGCGTCATGTTTCATCACCGCCGCCAGCGCCACCGCCGTCGTATCCGAGCCGCCGCGGCCCAGCGTCGTGATGTTGTACGCTTCGTCAATCCCCTGAAAGCCCGCGACGATGACGACCTGTCCTTCGTCGAGAGCTTGCCGAATGCGGGCCGTCGAAATGTTTTTGATGCGGGCCTTGGTGTGAAAGCTCGTGGTGACGATGCCGATCTGAGCGCCGGTAAAGCTGATCGCCGGCTGCCCCAGCGACTGAATCGCCATCGCCATGAGGGCAATGGAAATCTGCTCGCCCGTGGACAAAAGCATGTCCATCTCGCGGGCAGGCGGATGCTCGCTGATCTCGCGGGCCAGGGAAACCAGCTCATCGGTGGTGTCGCCGCGAGCACTGACGACGACGATGACCTGCTTGCCGTCTTGCTGGGCGCGGATCGCCCGCCGGGCCGCCCGCATGATCCGCTCCGCCGTGGCGACGCTCGAGCCGCCGAACTTTTGCACAACCAGGGCCAAGGCTAACCTCTCGTACGTGAAAGATGGGTGAATACCGAGTCCATCTTAGCGGCGGCGGCAGCTCTTGGCGAGCGGGGCATCGGAGAAGGCGGCAAGGGGTTCAAGGGGATCAAGGGGATCATCGTTTTTGGGGGCCAATTACAGCCAAGGCCGCCAAGACCGCCAAGGCCGCCAACGTCTGCACGAGCTACTCACCACTTGCCATCAGAAATGTGCAGCACGTTGATCTATTTAGTCGTCTTAACGTTCAGCTTCCGAAGTGCTTCCAACACGGTTTGCAAATTCCCCGCCCCGTCCACCACCGCCACCTCAAAATCGTTCACCTTGCTGACGCTGCCCAGCAATGAAAGTATCGGCTTGATTTGGGCCATCAACTCCGCCTCCGTCATCGTTTTTGACGCCACATGAATTGAAACCACCTCTGTTTTGCCACGTTCGCCCAATTCCGCCCATCTAGCTGGCACCGCCAGCGCCGGCTCAATGCGCTCCGCCGTCCAAACAACATGAATGCCCCGCTCGCCGCGAATGATGAGCAACTGGTGTTCCACCAGGGCTTCATTGAGCAAGTCGATCATGTCTGCTGTCGTTTCCAACGCGTCCACTTTGCCCAGCGGAATCACAATCGGCGTCATCGGCAGCACATTACCGGTGATCGGCAGTTTGGTCCGTTTGCTCAGCCAGTCCAGCGCGGCTTTCCACGAATCAAACTGAGCATAGGCAGGCAATCCTCCCACCTCGGCGTCCAACACCCTTCTTGACACACGCCTCAGATTTTCCACACTATCTATCAAAATCAACTGATTGGCTTCCTCCAGTGGAATGACCTGCCCAAACGGCCCCAGCAAGCGCTTGACCCAGGGCGCCGCTTTCTCCGCGTCCAAAAACTTCAGCTGCAAGTTGATCCTGACGAATTCGGTCTTGGCTAGTTTCGGCAGGTCCTCCAACGTCACGTGCCGAACCAATTCCAAAGGCAATGGTTCATCCACCGGCCACAGCATAATCGACGCCTCCCTGCGAATGATCATTAACTTTTGATCCAGCAGCGCTTCATTGAGAATGTCAATCACATCGTTTAGTGTGGCGCCCCCTCTGTAAGGCGGCTCATAAATGGTTGGATAGCGAAAATTGCCCGTCGGCATGTTCCGCCCAATGAAGGGTAACTCCGTTTCCTCCCTGAGCCAATCCAACACCTTCGCCCAAGGCCCCTCCGGAATCACATACACCTTCTTCACCGGCTGCGGCCTCGGCTTTTCCGCACCCTTGTTCTGAGCCCAACTGCCGCCCGGAAAGATCATCAAGCCGGCGCACCCCACCGCCACCGCGGCAACAACCGAACAATACCGGCCAATGACGTGAAGTTTCATGCCGTTCACCTTTGACTTGAATTGCTTTATTTGTTCGGTTGGAACCGCTTGGCACTCAACTGCCCCGAAGGGGCCAAACAAATCAGCCCAGGGCAACGCCCTGGGAAGGGAAGGCTTAACGGAATTCACGCCCTGAAAGGGCATAACACCAAGTTGGCCACGTGTTTCGCCCTTACAGGGCTTGGCTTCTTGCTCCAAATCAAACCCAGGGCGTTTGCCCTGGGCTGTCATGTTGCAGCCTTTCAGGCTAAAGAGCGACCAATCAGTTATGCCCTATTTGTTCTTACTGCCGCCCGTCTGCCGTAGCTTGCTCAAAATCGCCTGGAGATTGCCGGCCGAGTCCAACACCAAAACCTCACTCTCGCCTGCTTTTTCCACGTTCCCGAGGCCGGACAGCAGTGGTTTGATCTTCCCAATCGCCTCCTCCGCTTTCAAATTCTTGAACGTGACGCAGATTGCAACCGGTTCCGTCTTGCCACGCTCCGCCAAGTCCGCCCAGCGAATGTTGGCAACCAGCGTCTTGTCGATCGCCTTCCGGTTGGAAACCACATGTATCCCGCGTTGGCCGCGGACGATGATCAGCTTTTGCTCCGCCAGGGTATCGTTGAGCAAATCGACAATCTCCTCGGCAATGACCAGGCCGTCCCGCTCCGGCCACTGGCCGCCCAGTGGCTTGGCCGGCGCCTCGCCCACCAGCGGCAACCCCGTGCGTTTGCTCAGCCACTCCAGCGCAGCTTGCCACGACTCACGCGGAACGCCGCGGCGCCGGTTGTCCGCGTCGAGATCCCGCAGCCGCTGAGAAACCCGCCGCAATCCTTCCGCCGTGTCCGTCAGCGTGATCTTGCCGCTTTTATCGGGACCAACCCAGTGTCCCATTTTTGTCATCCAGGGCATGGCGGTTAACAGCAGGTCATTTCCTTTGAGGCGCTTGGACTGCAATTCCATCTTGGCGAATTCCGTTCGCCCAAACTCGTGCGGCTGGTTCGGGTCCCACGTCAACGCTAATCCCGGTGGCAACGGCTCGTCAGTTGGCCAGATCATTATCGAAGCTTCCCTCCGCCGGAGCATACACTTTTGTAGTTCAAGAGCGTCATTGAGCAGATCAATGACTTCCGTAATTGTGATCGGCGCTTCATAAACCGCCGGCAATCGAAAGGTCCCGGTCGGAAACCAGCTTGATATGATTGGCAATCCAGTCTCATCCTTGAGCCAATCCAAAACCTTGGCCCAAGACCCTTCTGGAATGATGTAAACCTTCTTCTCAGCCTTGGGTGGCGTGGTGTTCTTCTCGCCTTTGCCCTGCGCGCCGCTTTGGCCAGCCAAAAACAGCAGGCATGGCCCCGCCAGAACCATTGCCGCAACAAGCGACCGGCGCCGACCAATAACCCCTACCCGCATGGCCATCTCCTTTGAATGGGGCTGCCCGATTATTTCTTGATGCTGCCAATACGCCACGCTTTCCACAAGATCGTCTGCAAATTCGCAACCGTGTCTTGAAGCACAAGCTCGTCGTCGGCCACTTTTTCGGCCCGGCCAAACGGCGACAGCATCGGACTTAGATATTCCACCAGGGCGGCAATGTCCTTCTTTTTGAACATGACGTTGATCGACACTACTTCGGTCTTGCCGCGCTCCGCCAGCTCCGCCCACTTGACATGCGGGACCAAAACCGGATCGATGGCCTCATCCGTCCAAACGACGTGAAGAGCCCGCTCGCCACGGAGGATGAGCAACTTCTGCTCCACCAGCGCCTCGTTGAGCAAATCGATGACCTCCTCAGTTCTCACCAGCCGTTCGCCATCCGCCCACGCTCCAGCAAGCGGTTTGACGGGCATCACCTTGGCGGCAAGCGGTAAGCCAGTGCGGGCGCTCAACCAGTCCAGAGTGTTTTTCCAGGAATCGCGCGGCACGCCGGAGCGAGTATTGTGGGCGTCATAGTCAGCCAGCAGCGGGGTGATTTTCCGCAAGTTCGCGACGGTGTCCAGCAGGACAATTTCTTTGCCATTTTCCGAGGGAAAGACCGCGCCCCACGGCCCCAATAGCGGTTTGGCGAACGCCGCCACCTTGTCCGCTTCCATATTGCGGAGCGTTAACCTGGTTTTGGCCACCTGCGTTCTGCCCATCTTGTTCCAGTCCTTGGCCGTAATTAACTTCGCAAGCTCCGGAGGAAATGGCTCGTCCGCATGCCAATTCATGATGAAAGTTTCCGTGCGGACCAACATCTGCTTTCGTTCGGCAATCGCCGTGTTAATAGCGTCAAGCACTTCATCCAGGGACGTCAGAGGTTCAAAGGGCGATGTCGTGCGGAAGGTCCCTATGGGCCAGCCGCTGCCCACCAGTGGAAGGCCAGATTCGTCCTTGAGCCAATCCAAAACAATGTTCATTGGACGCAAGTCTGGAATGATGTAAACCTTCTTTGATGCCGGCTGGGCCGCGACCGATTTCTCGGTTTTGTCCTGAGCGCCGCTTTGGCTAACGAAAAGCAAAAGGCACGGCCCCGCCAAAATCAAGGTGGCAACGGCAGACCGGCAAAAGCTGACGCGCGGATGACACATGGCGTTTTCCTTTCCAGGCGGGCACGCCTCAGCATATCGCAAGGAAATGAGCTAGTGGTGAGAATGCAAGGCCAGTGGCAATTTCAAGGTTGAATTTTGTGCCAAAGTTCCGCAGGCACAAATCGGCTCAAATGGCCAACATTGGTGGTGGCAACGACGACGTTTGGGCTGCCCAACTCCAATGCTTGAGCGGCAAGGATCACGTCCGCGTCGATGGTGTTGTCTGCCGCCGTGGGTTGTCCACGTTGCCGGGCAATGGCCCAAAGCTCAGCGGCGCGGCGCATGGCTGCGGTTGTGAGCGGCGCGTATTCCGTCGCCTTGGCCAGGTCATCGAGTCTTCGAATGCTGCCGGTTTTACCCGCCCGTAACAGCTCGCGCCGCACCTCATAATCGCCGATTTCGGGAACAACAACTCGAACGCTTGCCGCAATCAAGGTTGCAAGCCAATGCCGGCAGGCTTGGGCGTCGGGTTTCCGCAACGGAGCAGACAACTGCCCAAGTGGTCCAGCATCGAGCACAACCGTCCGGCTCATGTCGATTGATCCTTGAGAACGTCCACAAATAATTTGCGGTATGACGGCCGATCCTCGTCAAGGCATCGCAACACCTGTGCATTGGACGCCTCTTCTTCTTTGCTAAGAGACTCGTCTTCTACCCTCCATTGCTCCAGCAGCGACAGGGCCGCGGCGCGGCGCGCATCTAGCGGCGGCGGTAAGTGCTGGTCCAGCAATTGCAGAGCCACTATTGCGCCGGGCAACCCCCGACGCTCAGCTTCCTGTTCCAGACGTTTTTCCATGTCCTCAGGCAGCGTTAATTGAAGGGTCATCGGTTCTCCTTGAGGATGGCGGCAAAGAAAACATTTTACCTTAACTGCGGCGAGGATACCATGCGACACCAACTGTTAGGACGCGCCCCCAGGTTTGTCATGCATCGCGTCACCCGGCGGCTTACGCCGCTCGGCTCGCCACTCCGCCAATCGCCGCTTTATCTCCGCCTCAAACCCGCGATCCACCGGCTCATAATATCGCCGATCCTCCGGCAAATACTGCTGCTCCACAACACCACCTTCATAATCGTGGCTATATTTGTAATCCTTCCCATGCCCCAGTTGTTCCGCCCCTTTGTAATGGGAATCGCGCAGATGCTCCGGCACCGCCAGCGTCCGCCCGCTTTTGACATCCCCCCGCGCTTTGCCAATCGCCACCGTCGCGGCGTTGGACTTGGGCGCCGTGGCGATGTAGGTCACAGCTTGCGACAGCGCCAGCTGACACTCCGGCAGCCCGACAAACTCCACCGCCTGCAAAGCCGCCGCCGCCACCACCAGCGCTTGCGGATCGGCGTTGCCGACATCCTCCGAAGCGCAGATCACCACCCGCCGAGCAATGAAACGCGGATCTTCGCCCGCTTCCAACATGCGGGCCAGCCAGTAAACCGCCGCATCCGGATCGCTGCCGCGCATGCTTTTGATAAAGGCACTGGCCACGTCGTAATGAGCGTCGCCCGTCGCATCGTAATCCAGCACTTTGCGCTGGATCGAGTCTTGCGCCACTTCCAGGGTGAACCGTGGCGGCTTGCTCTCGGCCGATAGCACACCGATT
>DASRAT010000247.1:0-2693 GCA_035638015.1 Gemmataceae bacterium
TCCGGCAAGCCCTCGCCGCCAAAGTATCCTAATAATCTTTGCCAACGACACCCCCGTCCTTCCGCATAACCAACCATCTCCTGGTGTTTACGCAGGTCGCGCTCCTGGCGGTCGCGGTAGGACTGTCCTGTCCGCGCCAACTCGTCGCGGGTCATGTCCGGATACATCAGATGGTAACGCCCGCCTGTTTCGTAACGGACTACCCCCCGCGCGGTGAATAGCGACAGGCACACCTTCATCCGCGTCGCCGATAGAGGAGAGATAGCCAAAATTTCCCGCAGCGTCGGCGGCTCCGGGCGTTTGTGCAACAGCTTCAGCGTGTGATGGGCATTGCTCAAATCGTCGCCGTTGGGATAACTTCTGGCTTGGAAAAATCGCAGCAGCTTGCGGTCCTCCGGATCATACAGCAACGCACTGCATGCCCAGTCGCCATCCCTGCCGGCGCGACCGAATTCTTGATAAAACGCCTCCGTCGTGCCCGGCAAATGGTAATGCAGAACGAAACGAATGTCCGGCTTGTCGATCCCCAGGCCAAAGGCATTGGTCGCGACCAACGCTTTGAAATCGTCCGCCATGAACCGGTCCTGAGCCTCGACTCGGCGACGGGCCGAAAGCCGGCCATGGTAGCCGCCCGCCTCCAGACCCGCGGATTTCAAAAAGGCAGTCAACTCGTCGACCGCTTTGGTCGTGGCCGTGTATATGATGCCGGTCCCCTCTGTTTTCTGCAGTTGCTCCAGCAACAGCACCCGCTTCTCCGCCTCGCCTTTGGCATGGATGACGTTCAGTTCCAGATTGGACCGGTAGAAACCAGTGTGCACCACATCCGCATCGGGAATGCGCAGCTGAGCGAGAATGTCCTCGATGACATCAGGCGTGGCCGTGGCCGTGAGAGCCATGACTGGCGGCCTGCCGAGATCGTCAATGGCCTCGCCGAGCGCCAAATAATCGGGCCGAAAATCATGACCCCACTGGCTGACGCAGTGCGCCTCATCGACGACAAACAACTCGACTTTCCGATTTTTGAGCAGTTCGCGAAACCGAGGATCGGCGAGCCGCTCCGGCGTGGTGTAAACAATGGAAGCCCGCCCCTTGGCAATGTCCTTCTCGGCCGCGACTTGCTGATCGGGAGTTAGCGTGCTATTCATGCCCACCGCCCAGACGCCATTGAGTATCAGATTATCGACCTGATCTTTCATCAACGAAATGAGGGGACTGACAACGACGGTGACACCTTCAAGGGTGATGGCGGTCAACTGAAAGCAAAGGCTTTTACCGGAACCGGTCGGCATGACGACGAGCGTATCGCGTCCCTTCATGGCCGAGTTGACGGCCTCTTTCTGCCCAGGACGAAACTTGCGAAAGCCGAAGTAATCGCGAATGCGGTCTCGCAGCTTGGCAGGGGTTAGTTTCTTGGCTTTGGCAGGCATTCTAGGTTCCGGCATTTAGCGGAGTAGGTGGTAGGGTTAGTTTATCTGTCGGTGGGGCGGATTACAATTGGATGCATTGCTTGAGCGTCGTGGTTGGCACGCCGGGAGCGTAAGCGGCATTAGACTACGCTCCCGCAGGGCTGTTGGTGAAACAACGGCGATATGCTAAGATGGCAACAACTCCAACGAGCGACAGTGACACTATTAATGCCTGGTGGAGTGCCACCAAGGTCAGTGAAAGGAAAACAAGCCATGGCTACTGCTAATCCGGCAATGAATGAGGCGGTCTACATGCGTGCCGGCCGCGCCGATTTGGCCAACAATGTGATGACCTTACAGGGTTGCATGTTGAAAACGGGGATCTTGGTTGCCCTGTTGTTGGTGGCCGGGGCGTTTACCTTTACCCAGTTCCAGGCCGGTTTGCAAGGCGCTGCCGGTGCCATCGAGCTGGCCTATGGCTTGGGGGTCGCCGGCGCCATCGGCGGCCTCATTACCGCGCTCATCACCATTTTTGTGCCCAAGGCTTCTCCATTCACGGCCCCCGTTTATGCAGCCTGTGAAGGCCTGCTGCTGGGAATGATTTCGGGCATTTTTGAGAAGCAATACCAAGGTATCGCCAGCGAGGCCATCTTGCTTAGCGTGGGCGTGCTGGTAATCATGCTGGTGCTCTACGGCACGCGCATAGTGCAAGCCACAGAGAAGTTCAAGATCGGCATCATCGCCGCCACGGGCGCGATCTGCCTCGTCTATCTCGTCAGTATGGTGATGGGGTTTTTTGGTGCGCGCATTCCCTACATTCACGATTCAGGGCCTATCGGCATTGGCTTCTCATTGGTGGTGGTGGTGATCGCATCGCTGAACCTCATCCTCGACTTCGACTTCATCGAGCAAGGCGTTCGGCGGCAGGCGCCGAAGTACATGGAATGGTACGGCGGCTTTAGCCTGTTGGTCACGCTGGTGTGGATGTACATGGAAATCTTGCGGTTGCTGGCGAAGTTGAAAGACAACCGCGGTTGAGCCATGCGGTTTCCTCAGGCGAAAGGCAATTACTCAAAATCACCCGGAATATACATAGAAAACCACAGTTTTGAAGTTGCATTCCGAGAGTCCACCCCATGTCCACCAAGATGACAACCTTTGCATCCCTCGCCATCGCATTGTTCGCTGCCGCACTGGTCAGCGCCGCCGGCGGCAACCAAGCCCCCAAAGAAATCCCCCTCTGGGAAAAAGGCGCCCCCGGCTTCGAAAGCCGCAAGGACGAAAAAG
>DASRAT010000248.1:0-2217 GCA_035638015.1 Gemmataceae bacterium
AACCTTTACGACGCCGCCACCGCCGGCTACGGGCCGGCCGATGTGGTGTTGACCGGCCCCTCCGGCCCCGTCCGCGGTTCGTTGCTCATCAACGCGGGCAACTCGTCGTTTACGTTCATCAAGACGGGTGTGGGAACCACCGGCCTCTTCGCAGGCGTCTTGCCGGCAGGCGCCTACACCGTGACCTTCCGCAGCGCCACCGACGGCTTCGTCGAACCGGGCGGCGCCTTGCTCGACGGCAACGGCGATGGCGTGGCCGGCGATGATTACGTCACGACCTTCGTTGTGGCGGCGCCGTCCGGAGTATTTGTGAGCGTCGCCGACTTTGCCCGCGGCCCCGACGCGGCCAGCGTTATTAATGTTCCCAATACCACCACCAATGGCATTCCGATTACTCTCAACAACGGGTCTGGCGTGACGTCTGGGCAGTTCGTGCTGCATTACGACCCCACCTTGCTGACCATTAGCGGGGGGACGGTGAACCCCACGCTCAGCGGCGCCACCTTCAGCGTGACTGTATCCCCGGCGGGCACTGCCACGATAAACTTCACCAGTCCGACGCCCCTGAGCGCCGGCAGCGTTCGCCTGGGCGGCCTGACCGCAGTCGTGCCCAACACGGCGCCCTATCGCGCCAAGGAGTTGCTGCACTTTACCAGCGTGCAACTCAATGGCGGCGCCATCGCGGCCGTGGGCGACGACGGCGTGCACGTGGTGGCTTACTTTGGCGACGCTTTCAGCGACGGCGCCCTCAGTCCTTTGGACTCGTCGCTGATTTCCCGCGTGGCCACGGTGCTCGACTCGGGGTTTGCCGCTTATCGCTTGGCCGATCCGACCATTATCGCGGATGTCAACAACGGCGGTTTCGTTGATTCCGGCGATGTGACGCTCATGAACCGGAAAGTAGCGGGCATGACGGTCACGCAAATACCGACGATTCCCGTGGGTGTGACATTGACGCCGACAGGCCCGGACCCAACTTTGAGTCTCCCCACGGACCTCCAGGCGGCGCCCGGCGAAGCCGTGATGGTGCCGGTGAACATCGATACTGCCCGGCCGGAGGACAGCGGCGGCATGATGGAAGCTGTGCTGGCTTTGCGGTTCGATCCGCAGGTTTTCACGGTATCGGCGGCCGACGTGCACCTGGGGACCTTGCCGGCGTCTGGAAGCGGTTGGCAACTGTCGGCGGCGGTCAATGCCCAAACCGGGGAGATCGGCATTGACCTGTACAGCTTGCACCCGATAGTGAGCCGCACAGGTGGCAGCCTGGTCACAATCACATTGCATGTGCGCGACGACGCACCCACTGGCATGACGGCGCTCAACCTGGTGCCGTCAGTGAACCCCACCGGACAACGCGAATATCGCACGGAGGCCGCCGATGCGCTGGGTACTTTTGTGCTTCACCCGGCGGTGACCCTGAGCGGCGCGGATGCTGGTGTGGATGGAAGAGTCACGGTGCCGGCGCCCATGCCCAGCAGCGCTCTTGACACGCAACCGTTGACGCAGGCGATTAGCGTGGCGCAGGCCGCGCCAGCCCCCGCGGTTGCACTCCCCACTACTTTTGATGTGTTCTCGGCCGAGGGCAAAGAACGGTGGTTGGCGCCGACCATGGCCGAACAGGTGTTTGCGGATTTGGAACGAACGGAACATTTGGCGACAGTGAAGATCTTTGACGAATACGCCCCGCATGAGATTGCGGAAGTTGGCGATGCTGCCGCGGCCAGCGCCCATGACCTGGGACTGGCATTGGTGGCGGAAGGGAAGCCCGAAACCGACTGGGTGCCTAACGAGTATCTGAGGCATCTGGGTCGAGTGGCCAGGAGGGGAGGCAAACCGCGGTCCGGCAGCCTGTTGGACGACATGACGTCAGGGCTGGAAGGAGCGGACCAGGCGGCAGTGGAAGCGTTCTTTGCAAGTGAGGCGGCAAAGAGCGGCAAGTAGCAGCAGGCAGATACTGGGTTGGGGTAGGCGGCACGGGTTTGAATGCCCGTCCAGACTCGCAGCAAAACCGTCCTTTAATCCAGTCGGCAGAATCCGGACAAGAGAGGAAGGCAACGGCCGTAGGTGCCTTGTCTCACCGAATGCCCCGGCGCGCATTCAGTGAGCAGTTTCGTGCCGGTGTCCATCTACACAACGAGTTGCATCATGTTCCCCTCTTGGTTACGCGGTCTGGTGAAAACGGCGAACTCCCTCGACAAGCGATCCCGGCGCGGCCGG
>DASRAT010000249.1:0-12781 GCA_035638015.1 Gemmataceae bacterium
GTAGTAAGTCTCGCAAACCTCGCGGCAATATTGTTCGTAAACCGGCTTGCACGTCGTCCATGTCACCGGCACTTGATAGTCCTGATAGCACGGCTTCATGACGGTGTAGCGCTGCGTCTTGACGTATTGCTCATAGCAGGGTTTGTATGTCGTCCATGTCACCGGCACTTGGTAGTCCTGATAGCAGGGCTTCATGACCGTGTATTTCACCGTGCGCAGGTGTTGTTCGTAGCACGGCGTGTACGTCGTCCATTGCACCGGCACCTGGTATTCCTGGCACATTGGCTTCATGACGCAGTAACGCTGAGTCTTGACGCAGTGTTCGAATACCGGCTTGCAGACCGTGTATTTCTCGATTTTGTCACACGGCTCGTACACCGTTTTGCAGACGTAGTAGCGCTGCGTTTGCAGGCGTTGCTCGCTCACAACGTCGTTGACGGTGTAACGGCATTCCTTCATGACCGTGGTGTAGACCGGCTTGTAACACGTTGCCGTGCGGTCTTCCCAGACCGTTTGGTAGCAAACCTTGTACTGCACCGGCGGGCAGCAGGGATCTGGTTGGTCGGCAGCCCGTCCCCATTGACCGCTGAGCAGCCAGCCGAGCATGGTAAGCGCCGGCAAAGCCCTTGAGAAACGCATGATGTGCCTCCTCCGAAAATGTTCCCAACGCCGAAGCGAAGATGTGCGCGGCTTCGACTGGGGAAATGTGCCCGATAAGCGGGCTTGGGCCAAGTCGGCATGAGCCAAAAGATGGAGAATTTAGGGGCGACGGGGCGATGTGCCGAGAGTTTGCGGCATGCGTGGAGTTTTCGGCGCGTCTGACGGCGAGCCGAGTGCCGTGAGGCATCGGGTTATGCGGAAGAAACCGTCAATTACTGCCGCCGGATCGATTTGATCATGACCACATTTTTAGGTACGTCGTTAGGAGGGCCGCTTGTGGGCACCATGCGAATCTGATCCACGACATCCATGCCGTCGATCACTTTGCCAAAGACGCAATAACCGACGCCGTCCTGGGTGCTGGCAGGATCCAGCTGGTGGCCGTTGTCCACCACGTTGATGTAGAACTGGCTGGTGGCGCTATTGGGAGCACTGGTCCTAGCCATGGCCACGGTGGCCCGTTTGTTGGACAAACCGTTAGACGCCTCGTTTTTGATCGGAGACCGGCCCGGCTTCTCTTGCATGTTTGGGGTCATGCCGCCGCCCTGGACCATGAAATCCTTGATGACGCGATGAAAGATCAGGCCGTCGTAGTGCTTATCGTCCACGTATTGCAGGAAATTCTTGACGGTGATCGGGGCCTTATCGTCGAAAAGCTCCATTTTCACCGTGCCCAGAGAGGTCTCCATGACGACAACGGGGTGGTTGCCGGATCCCGCGGGCGGGGGATCGGAGGAGCAGCCGGCCAAGGAGGACAACGCGCCCAATAACAACGCCAGGCTAAGCCGCAAGCGGCATTTGGTATTCAACATGGGTCACTTCTTTTCCACTTTGCGAACCGATTTGATGACAATGACGTTCTGCGGCACGTCGTTGGCGCCGACCTGCACCGCCCGAATCTTGTCCACAACGTCCATGCCTTCGAGTACCTTGCCGAACACGCAATAGCCGACTTTGTCCTGGGCATTGGCCCTGTCCAGGAACTTGTTGTCGACGGTATTGATGAAAAACTGCGAAGTGGCGCTGTCGGGATTGTTCGTTCGAGCCATGGCAATCGTGCCGCGGGCGTTAGCCAGGCCGTTGCCTGCTTCGTTTTTAATGGGGGCCTTGGTAGGTTTTTGTTTATTGTTGACATCCATGCCGCCGCCTTGAATCATGAAATCCTTGATGACACGGTGAAAAATCGTGCCGTCGTAGTGCTTGGCATCCACATATTCGAGAAAGTTCTTGACCGTGATCGGGGCCTTGTCCTCGAAAAGCTCGACCTTGATGTTGCCCATCGAAGTTTCAATGACGACGACGGGATTTTTGCCCTGCTCAGCGGCCGGCGACAGCGCCAGCACGCCAACCACAGTTGCCAACCAGCCGCAGCGCAGCATGAGAAGCTCCTTGCAAAGGGGAGAGGCCATTGGACGACGCGGTTAGTTTAGGAGAATGTCAAAAGAGCGGACAGCGCGCAAAAAAAGAAGGCACGCCCGGCGAACGCCGCCGAGCGCCCTTCTATGTGGGGAAGAGTTGGTGCCTGGTGTGAAAGCGGACGACTGCCGGGTCCCGTTCAGAAATCGGCCCGTGGTTCGGCGAAGCGGCGTCCGAGGCAGGGTTTGAATACCACAATGGTATCACTCCGCCGTCTTCAGAGCCTATCGCTGCCGGGCACCGGCCTTTCGTCCGCTGGTTGCCTCGTCTCAGTTACAGAGGGCGAACGCAGGCGGGGGGGAGACTTGCGCAGGAAAAAAGAAAAAATGCGGAATTCTTAAAAGCAGCGGGGTTGTCAAGAATTCCAACTTCGGGGCACGTCTGGCCGCCAGTGGGGTGATACATTGAATGAAGTTAAAATTGCAATGATTTGGCCACGACCATACTCACCCGCATGAACCCCTTCGATTCCGCTTCACCCTTTGACGCCCGTTATTACTTCGCCGACCGCGAGTTTTTTCAGCGGTTGCACCCTTATGTTTCCGAGGCGGCGCAGGTCACCTACCTGGCCCGCGTCGAGGCTGCCCTGGTCGAGGTCTTGGCCGAGTGCGGCTTGTGTAGTTCGCAGGTTGCGGCGGAAGTTGGCCGTGCTGTCGGTGCGGTCACGCCTGAGGAGGTTTACGAGGAAGAGAGCCGCATTCAGCACAACATTCGGGCGTTGGTCAATTGCATCCGCAAGCGCGTAAGCGAGGAGGCCAAGCCGTTTGTGCATTTGTTTGCCACGTCGGCGGACATCATGGATAGCGCTCGGTCGTTGTGTTTGCGGGAGGTGACGCGCGACGTGATCGTGCCGATGCTGGCCGATCTTGTTCGCAAACTGATCACAATGGCCCGCGAGCATTCGGGGACGCCGCAGATGGGGCGGACGCATGGGCAGCATGCGGTGCCGTTGACGTTTGGCTTTGCAATGGCGCTTTATGTTTCGCGGCTGGGCCAACGGCTGGAGCAGATTATTGCTGCCAGTGAGAATTTGCGTGGCAAGTTTGCGGGGGCAGTCGGGGCTTACAATGCCCTGTCGCTTTATCGGCCCAGGGGCGCTGCCGAGATTGAAGCGCTGCTGATGCGTAAGCTGGGCCTCAAGCCGCCGGAGATTTCGACGCAGGTGGTGCAACCTGAATATTACGCCGATTTCGTATACGCCCTGGCATCCTGCTGGGGCGTTATGGCCAATCTCGCGGATGACGGGCGTAATCTGCAGCGCAGTGAGATTCGTGAAATCCGTGACCGCAAGGCGACCGACGCCAAAAGCGAAGTCGTCGGTTCCTCGACGATGCCGCACAAGGTCAATCCCAAGGATTTCGAGAATGTCAAAAGTCTTTGGAAGGCGTATATGCCGCGGCTGACGACGGTGTTGCTCGATCAGATTTCGGAGCATCAGCGTGATTTGACCAATTCGGCGTCGATGCGGTTTATTACCGAATTCGTGGCGGCGTTTGCGTATGGCATTCATCGGCTGCGCGGCACGCTGGAGGGAATCGAACCGGACGTGGGTCGAATGCGTGAGATATTGGAAGCGGGCAAAGATCCCGTGACGGCGGAACCGCTTTATGTGTTATTGTCGCTGGTGGGGCATCACGATGCCCATGAGGCGGCGCGGGTGTTGGCCCTGCAAGCGCGGGTGCAAAAGGTGACGCTTGCAGAGGCGATTCGCTCGGACGCTTCGTTGAAACCATATCTGGCGAAGCTGACGGCGGAGCAGCGGGCTGTGCTGGACGATCCGGCGAAATATGTGGGCGATGCCCCGCAACGGACCGTGGCGATTTGTGACATGTGGGAAAAACGGCTCAAGGAGTTGGGCCATTGATAACAGAGGCTGGCTATGGGCTCTCGCATTTCATTCACACTCTATTTGTCCTGCCTTGCCGCCACTTTGGTTTTCGCCCAACCCCCTACCAAACAAGATGACCTGAAAGCCAGGGTGCAAAAGCTCACCGAGCAGATGTATCGCGATCCGGATTTTACCAAGCGCGACGCTGCCGAGTGGGAGCTGCTCAAGCTCGGGCCTGACATCCTGCCTTTGCTCGGTGTCACTAATACCACCGCTGCCAGGACCGTCGCCGTTCATGCGACTCTCAGTGAATTGCTGCCGCGCAAGGCCACGCTGAAATTCACCGATGCCACGTTAGCCACAATTCTGGACAGTCTGAAAAAACAAACTGGCATGACGCTGGTCGATCGTCGGCAATCCAAGGACTCCAAAGCGATCACAACTGACTTGCCAAACGCGACATACTGGCAAATCGCCGACGCTCTGGCGGCCAAGACCAATTCGCGTTTGCACCTCTATCAGGCGGACGGCAAGGTCGCACTCATTGACGGGCCTGATCCCAGGTTGCCTGTGAATCTGCATGGGCCTTTTCGCATCGCGCACAAGCGCATTAGCAGTCATCTCGATTTGGACGGCAAGACGCACACCACCAAGTTGGGCATTGAAATCGCCTGGGAACCGCGGTTTTCGCCGTATTTGATCGAGATCGGCGGCATGTCGTTCATCTTGGGCGCTGTTGACAAAAAGCACGCGTTCATCGTCAGAGATGTAGCCGGCCGTGGGCCGGTGGTTGTGACCGAGAGCAACGCCAAGGAATTCGAGGTCATCTTCCCCAGCCCACCACGGGCGGTTGCGGTGATCAGCGAGGTCAAAGGTTACTTTGTGGTGACGATGCCGAGCAAATCGCTGGAATTCATCTTCAAAGAAAAACCGGTCCAGGGCGCCAGACACATCACGGATGGCGTGCAGGTGACAGTGGAGGAGTTCGCCGGCGGCAAAGACAAGTGGAAGGTACGGTTGGCCGTGGAGGTGCCCGCGGCGGGGCCGAGTTTCGCGAGCTTCCAAACCTGGCTCGGCAGCAAAGCGTGGTTGGATCAATGCTCGTGCCAATTGGAGCGGACCGACGCAGGCGCCAAAGAGGTCTTGAAGTCCGATCCTTCGAAGTACACCCAGGTTGGCGAACCCAAGGGGAACAAGGTGGCGGTGAGCTATCAATTCTCGCCGCCGCAAAGCGCGGGCAAGATCGAGGATTGGCGGTTGGTGTATCGCGTGCCGGGACGGATGGTGGAGGTGACGGTGCCGTTTGTGTTTGACAGGGTAGAGCTGCCGTGAAAGGATGGCAGCACGGTAACAGGCGCGGCGATGGTGTGTCAACGACAGATCGAGCAAAAAGGGAGGACTCAGGCCATGTTGCAGTGCAAGCTCAAATTGGTAGCTCGCTGGTCGCTGGCCACAGCCCTCCTTCTGAGCGGCGCACGCTTTGGGGTTAACGGTGCCTTGGATCAGCAGGTGAAGGATTTGCCGGCCGACGCTTCCGCCCGCCAAGTGAAACAGCTCGTGCTATACAAAGCACTGGGCGACCTACGTGCCTTCGATTTTCCGATGTGGACCATGGCCCTTTCAGCCGATGGCAAATGGTTGGCTGCCTCGGATTTACACACAGGACCCCAACTTCCCCTCACCACACGCCCGCGACTCATGGTTGTAGACGTCGCTTCCGGACAACCGATCCATGTGCTCGATGGCCACGAACAGTATCCCAACCAACTTCGCTTTTCGCCAGACGGAAAAACACTGTATAGCGGCGGACACCCCGGAAACAGCCGACCATGGAATTATGACCGCAGGCTTTACGTCTGGGATGTGGCGCTGGGCACGAACCTCAAACAATTCCAAGCGGGGCTTTGGGATCTGTCTCCGGATGGCAAGGTGCTTGCGTTGGTGGTGAACGCTATTCGCGAAAATGGATTCGTCGTGGGCGAAAAACTCAAGGGCCCCTCATTTACTGTTAGTTTACTGGATACGGTCACTTGGAAGGAAGTATCGCGTCACGATTTTAAGGAGGCGAACCTCGCGGCGTTTAGCTTTGCGGCGGACGGCAAATCGCTTGCCCTGGCTGTCGTGCCAGACTTCAACGTTCGCATTTGGGAGTGGAAGGCCAACAAGGAAATCGGCCGATTGCAATTGCCCAAGCCCGACCAAAAAAATGGGTTTGAGGAAATCATGTCCATCGTATGTCATCCTGACGGCAACCGGTTAGCTGTCGTGACAGATGATTTCACGCGTCACCCCGCCAACGAACCCAACATATCAATTTGGGACATTAAAGCAGGAAAGGTCTCCCAGAAATTCAAAGGCGCTGGAGGTCCGATCTCTGCCCTGGCGTTCACGCCAAAGGGCGACCGGCTGGTGGTTAGAGACATCGACGTCAGGGCCAGCGGCTTCCACGTTTTTGACATGGTGTCGGGAAAGCGTTTAGCGGATTACGGGGGTATCAACCCATTAACATATTTGGCAACAGTGCCAAATGTTGTCGGCAAACGGGCGGACCACATGGCCAATCCCCCGCAGTTGATGAAGGCACTTTGGGACCCGGCCAAGGGCACGATGACAAATACGCCGCCTCACCTTATGAAAAAACGCCAGGAAACGTGCCTGGCCACGGCGCCCGACGATCGCACCGTCGCCGTGGGAGAATCGTTTGGAATCATTCGTCTGTGGGACGCAATAATCGGCAAGGAAATCGTTAGTTTTGCTGATCCCACCAAGGCTGAGGTAGAACATTTGGTTTTTGCTGAAGCCGGGAAATGTCTTCTTTCCAAACATTCTGATGGGAAAATCCATGTTTGGAATGTCGCAACGGGCAAAGAGATTGAGGGCTTGCCTCGCGCTGCCGACCGACTTCATGGGCCAACAATTTCCGCGGACGGCAAAATTGCTTGTGCTATTCGCGATACGGAATTCGTGATGGTGTGGCAGAACTTGGGCGACAAGAATCCGAAAAAGTTCAAAATGCCGTCGTCAGATTCATCCCTCCAATTCACGCGTGACGGCAAATTTCTGGTCACTGGCCGGTGGAGAAACGGACCCGTGCACGTCGTCAATGTCGCGGCGGGCAAGGTTGTGCGCAGCATCGGCCGAGACAACGTAGAGGCGTTTGCCGTGTCGCCCGATGGCCGAACATTAGCAACGTTTGAAAGAAGTGCTGATTTCAAGAATCAGTCAATATTGTTGTGGAACTTATCAACCGGCGTAGAACAGTGCCAAATCGCCCAAAATAAGTTCCCCGGGCAAGCGCTGCAAAACGATGGCATGCGATTCACTCCGGACGGTCGCGGGCTATTGGTTTACACGCATTCCGGCCTGGGTATTTGGGAAGTTGCGACCGGGCAGAATCGGGTAACGATCGGCGGCGGGGGAGGAACTGGGTTTACCAAAAGCGGCCGATTGGTTTGCTCTCAAGGCCCTAATTGCGTACTTGTCTGGGATTTAACCGGACGAAACCAAGGTGGTCCATTGGACAAGACGCCAATCTCTAATGATGAAATGGCAAAGCTGTGGACGGCACTTCACGGCGACGCGGACCAGAGCTATGCGGCGATTTGGCGTCTTGCTGGCGTCCCGGAACAAACCGTAACTTTTCTGAGCCAGAAAATACAGGATCTGGAAGCGCCGAACCCCAACCGCGTTGCCAACCTAATCGCAGACCTCGACAGCGACAAATTCGCGACCCGTGAGAAAGCGATGGCGGAGCTGCCGAAATACGGAAGTCAGGCATTGAAAGAGACAAAGGCGGCCCTGGCGAAAAGTCCTCCCTTGGAGATGGAAATTCGGCTTAAGGCACTCCTGCCGAAATTACGAGACTATCCAACATCGGCCGAGGAAGTCGAGGCTTTTCGTGTGGTCGAAGTGCTTGAACAGTGCGCAACGCCAAAGGCCCGCAACCTACTGGAAAAGCTGGAGACTGGAAACAATCCGGTGCTTAACGAACCGGCACGTGCGGCCCTCGGCCGATGGCCAAAATCTTGAGCAGTGGTCATGCCCGCAAGCCGTCCTTGGAGCTTAATAAGCACCTTGCTGGGGGCAGCGGGTGCGCGGGAGACACTACAAGCCAGCGGTTGTTTGGAGCTCTTGGCCCCAGAATTGTGTGAGGGTAAGGTCGGTGCTCGCCTTCAAGCCGCCTGCCTTACGTGCAAGCGCGGCCCATTCTCCGCATGATACATTTCCGCCGCCCTGGCCAGATCCAACAGGGCTGCCATCGGCGGGACCAGAGTGTGCCGGCCGATGCGGCCCACGCGTTCGGCGACGGTCGCTAAATCCAGCAAAGCCGTCAAAGCCGGCGCCTGGCGTCGGCCGCAGTCCTTACACACCGGTTCGTCACTTTCGCCCAGGAAGAGCCGGGGGCCGGCGGTCGGCTTGGCGTGCTTGCCGCACAAGGCGCAGGTTGTGCAGGTGGTGGGAAGGCATTGGATGGTCAGGGTCGTCATACAGGTCGGGTCCGGAAGGTCACGGGTGCGGTTCTCTCTGTCCAAGTCCACCATCGACCGGGCAACAGGGAAAACTCGCCGCGCGGGTTAGGAGTTCCTTCAAAGCGCTGGCAATTTCGGTGCAGATTCACGTTCTGTAGAAGCGGTTCCTTATCAGCCGTCTAGGACATTCGACGACGAAATCCAAAGCTGGGGAAGCTCTGCGGCATGAGGCGACTTTGCGGGCAGGGGCAAGGTTGCGAGACGCGCCTTTGTTGCCGTTGGCCGAAGCCCTGGCGCGGTGATTTACCCAGGAACGGTTTGAAGTGCAATGCCTGTTGGCCGGGTGTCGTTTTTTGATGGAAACAAAGCGAAACCGCCTGAGCTTGCAAAACACGCTATACTATATATAATTACAGTATCGGGAGTTAGGCGCATTGCCCGTGGCCGCCCTTGATGGCGGAAAGGAAAACAATGTCCATGCATGGGGTGCATGGAAGTGGGATCGGGCGGGGGAGCCGTCCTATGTGATTGTGGTTGACCCGCGTTCAAAGATCAACAATTCCACCACGCACCGGGAGTTGGTAAAATGGGTAAACGGAACGATCAACACGGCCTGGCGAAAGGCGTGAGAGCCAACGCAAGCCAGCCGACGGCGAATCAAGCAGAGCGGCCAACGGAGGCCCCCGAATGGATGCACTGCGTGGATTATTGGAGGACATGAAGCGAAGTGAATTAGACCACGGGCATTTGCTGGGCCTTTTTCATCTGCTGATTGGCCGACGCCTGGCGACAGCGGAGGGGGCACAAGTCAGCAGCGGTTTGACCTGGCGCGAAATGGCCAAGCTGTTGCAAAAGGCCCGCTGGCCCAAGGATGCGGTGCGCGAGCTGGGTTTGGAGCCGGTCGCCTTGCCGCCGCGCGATCGGCAGCAGTATTGGTATTTGGCGATTACCCTGGCCGGGGTCGATGGGGATGAAGCCAAGCTGGCGGGGGACCGACTGGCGGCGCTGCTGGAACCGCTGGGCTATCGGGTGACGTAATGGTCGTTGAAAGCAGAAGCGTTGACGCCGGAGCTTGACCAGATTAGCTCAACCGTCTAAGATCATTCCATTAACAACCCAGCGGCAAGCAGTTGCCGCCTTCTCCCATCCGAAGGACAGGAGCGCGACCCGCATGAAAGCGGAACATCGCAAGGAATTGCAAACCAACGCCCTGGCGGATTTTCTTGGCCGCACCGTGCGCAACGTCCGCACTGGCAGCGGGATTCCGTGGTTCAAGGTGACGGTCGTTGGCGTCGTCATTGCCGGCGGCTTGTTGGTTTATTGGATCATCAATAGCCGATCTCGCACCAAGGCCGAGAATTGGGCCAGGATCGATCGTGGCGATCGCGTGTCGCTCATTGAGTTGTTCAACGACGCCAAGGAAACCAAGCAAGGTCAAGCCGCGCGGTTTACGGTCGGATTCAATGTGCTTTGGGATTCGATCAACACCCTCAGCATGCAAGACCCCGATAAGCTCAAGCAGATTTTCATGCAGATCACGGGGCATTTTGGCGACCTTGCCGAGGAATGCAAAGAAGAGCCCGAACGCTGCGCGGAGGCCAAGTATCACATGGCGGTGGCCACCGAGAGCATGGCGGCGGTGGAAATAGGCCCCTTGAAGAAAAAGCACCTGGAGGACGCCAAAAAGATCTTGGCCGACGTCGCGCAAGGCGACTTGAAAGGCACGGCCTATGGCATGATGGCGCAAAAGCGACTTGAGTTGTTCAACAATCCGGCTGAGTTTCAGCGCATGGAAAAGTTCTACGAGGAGTTTGGGACAGGCGTGCGGGTGGGCAAAGCGCTGGGGCCGCAGTAACCGAGCGGCAAAATTATTGACCTTCCGTGAAGGCAGGCGTTTGCGCCTGCCTTCTTTCGCATTAAGGGCAGGAGGTGTGCCATCGCCAACTCCACCTGGACCGACTTCGTGATATGATGGGATCCATGTCTTTGCCAACTCCCATTATTGAAACCGAAGATGACCTGGAAGACGAACCGGAATTGCTGCTGCCGGCAAAGGTGTTTGAATTCACCGTCAGCCGAAAAGCCCAAGGCTCGCGCCTTGACTCGCACATCGTCAGCCAGCTGCCCGACCTGAGCCGGTCGCTGGTGCAGCGCAGCATTGAGTCCGGCAAAGTCACGGTCAACGGTTCTCCAGCCAAGGCGAGTTACAAGGTCCGCCCCGGCGACCAGATTCATGTCGAGTCGCCCGAGCCTCCGCATCCCGCCCCGATACCCGAGGACATTCCGCTTGATGTGCTTTACGAGGACGACTTCTTGGCCCTGGTTAACAAGCCGTACAACATGGTGGTCCACCCCGCCAAGGGGAACTGGACAGGAACGCTGGCCAACGCTCTGCGGTTTCGTTTTGCCCACCTGAGCGGCATCAACGGCGCTTACCGGCCGGGGATCGTCCACCGCCTTGACCGCGACACCAGCGGCGTGATCCTGGTGGCCAAGGAGGAGCAGACGCACCGGGAGTTGAGTGCTCAGTTCGAGAATCGCAAGATTTTCAAGGAATACATCTCCATCACGGCCGGCGTGCCGGACCGGGACAGCGATTACATCGAACGCCGCATCAGGCACCATCCGCACGATCGCATCAAAATGATGGTGACCGACGTGGAGGAGGCAAGCAAGGAAGCTTGCAGCTTTTACGAGGTGGTGGAGCGTTTCCGGGGTTTTTGCCTGGTGAAGATCTCGCCGCGGACTGGGCGGACGCACCAAATCCGGGTGCACCTGGCAAGCATTCATTGCCCTGTGCTGGCAGATAAGGTATACAGCGGCCGCGATTGCCTGCGTCTATCGGATCTTGTGGCGGGTTTGAGCCCGGCGATCGACGAGGTGCTAATGCCGCGGCAAGCGCTGCATGCCCATCGGTTGCGGTTTACCCATCCTCGCCAGAAGCGGGTGATCGAAGCGGAAGCGCCGCTGCCGGCCGATTTTCAACAAACGCTGGCGGCGCTGCGGCGCCACAAGCCGCTTGCGCCTTAGCACTCATTGCCAAGCCATAAGCGGCAAAAACCACGGATGGTCCAACAAATGTCGGCACTAACGCAAACAGACGAGGCAACACCAGCGGCCCACGCGCCGCTCACCGTCTGGCACAAATGCGGCCTGGTGGCCTTCGCCCTCATCATTGTGGCCTTCGCATGTCTGGTGGAAAGACGCTCCGCCCTGCGGCCCCCTGGCGAGCGGCGCATGACCGACGCGGGCGTCTACTTCCGTGCCGGCTGGGCCGTGCGTTCCGGCGCCGATTTGTACCACGTGACGGACGACAACGACTGGCATTACAATTATCCGCCTTTGTTGGCGATCTTGATGACGCCTTTGGCCGACGCTCCAGACGGGGAATCGAGGGATGGCCTATTGCCGTATCCCTTGTCGGTCGCCATTTGGTTTGCCCTTAATTTGCTCTTCGCCGTGGTGGCCGTCTATTGGCTAGCACAGGCGCTGGAGGAATTGTCACCGGACGCCGAGGTGCGCTCGACTCCTTGGGGCTGCCGTGCCTGGTGGCTGCGGCGGATGGCGCCGCTGTTGATTTGCCTGGCGCCCATTGCCCACACGCTGTCGCGTGGGCAGGTCAATTTGATCCTGTTGCTGCTTGTCGCCGGCATGTTGCGTGCTATCGTTCGCGGCCACAATGGCCAAGCGGGTTGGTGGCTGGCAGGTGCGGTTTGCCTCAAGATCATTCCGGCGTTTTTGCTGATTTATCCATTATGGCGGCGTGATTGGCGTTTGCTGGGCGGTTGTACCGGGGGGCTTGTCATTGGCCTGGCGCTCATCCCTTGCGTCGTTTTTGGGCCTCAGCGCACAATGCAGTATTACCAGGATTTGGACAGATTCGTCCTACGTCCAGGCCTGACTCACGCCGGAGATGATTCGCGGGCCAAGGAATTGACCAACATGACCGGCACGGGCAGTCAATCGTTCCTGGTTGTATGGCACAACACGCTGCATCCTGATCGCTTGACCCGACCCGACCACGCGGCATCTTGGCTGCGGATGACTGCCTATGGCATGGCCGGCATCGTCACACTCATCACGCTGTGGGCGGCGCGGCGGCGTATTCAGCAACGCGGCGCCCTTGACGCCGCGGAGACATACCTGGCCTGGGGTGCATTGATATTGGCCATGTTGTTCGCCAGTCCGATCAGCCACATGCACTATCAGTGTTTGTGTTTGCCATTGGTGATGGGGCTTTTGGTGCTGCATCCGCCGCGCGGCTGGAAGAGGCTGGGCTGGTGCGGATTGGCCGGATTATTCATCGCGGCGCACATTCTGCCGCACCTTCCGGAAATCACGGAGCTGCGCGATTTTGGCCTGGCGATGTATGCTGCATTGCTGATGTGGGCGGTGGCGGTGGCGGTGC
>DASRAT010000250.1:0-7461 GCA_035638015.1 Gemmataceae bacterium
TTGTCTCCAAGTCTCCTTGTCTCCTTGTCTTCGCGATTACGCCTTCGCGCGACTCAAATACTCGCCGGTGCGCGTATCGACCTGAATTACCTCGCCAATGCCGACAAACGGCGGCACCGTAATCTTGAGGCCGGTATCGCAAGTCGCCGGCTTGAACTGCGCTGCTGCCGTGGCCCCCTTCACGGAGGGTTCGGTATCGACAACCTTCAGCTCCACCGTCGCCGGCAAATCCAGAAACAGCGGCTTGCCGTCGTAAAACGTCACGTGGGCCTTGTTGTTTTCTTTCATGTACAGCATCTGATCGCCGACCCACTCGCGCGACAGCGTGATCTGGTCGAAGCTCTCGGTGTCCATGAAGACGTAGCCGTCGCCGTCTTGATAGATGTACTGCATCTCGCGCTTGTCGAGGTAGGCTTGCTCGGTTTTGTCTTCGGGCCGGACCCGGTTGATCGTGATCGAGCCGGTGTTGAGGTTTTTGAGCTTGAGCTGCAAAATGGCCCGCCAATTGCCCGGCGTATTAAGGTCGCGATCGACCACGTAAAAAAGCTGCCCCTCTTCGACGATCACCATGCCCTTGCGGACCTGGCTGTAGTTAATCGACGCCACAACTAACCTCCCTCAAGCACAAGCACCGCTGGGCGGCGCGGACACGATGACGCAATGCGAGAGGTTAGAGTAACAAAAAGGACAAACGGTGAGAAGGGGATGTTTAGCGGCGCTCGCTACGCCCGGCCGAATCCACTGGTGATCCGGATCGCCAGGTTAGTGAATCCAATCCTCTACACGCAGATTTGGTACTTGCTGGAAGTCACGAAGATTGGCTGACAGCACGAGTAAATTTCGCTCAAGAGCAATCGAAGCAATTTTGAGGTCCATGCTGCCGATGCGGATTTTTTGGCCACGCAACAGCTTAAACTGGCTCGCCGCCGCATCGTCGAACGGAAGAAGAGTCCACTGACAAAAAAATTGCACCAGCGTATTCAATCGGTCATACGGATAAACCTGCTGTGCGACGTCAGCATGGCGGTTGATAAGGGCAAGCCAACCGCGCATCTGTTCCTCGAAACTGACCACGGAAGTGACGAGGTCTTGATCCAAGGATGCGGAAATATTCCGCATCAGCGTTGCGTATTCGGAGGTTTGCTGATCTTGCAAAACATTCACGTGGTCGGTGTCAAGCAAGATCATGTTTTGCTTGCTCCCGATCAGCCTCTCGAATTTTCCGACCTTCTTCTTGAATCTCCTTCATGACGGGGTCATTCGTAAACATGCCAACGGTAGTTCGCCAGTCTTTTTTCGGCATCTGTGGCGGCGATTGAGTCAGCAATTGCGCCATTTGTCCCTCCAAAAGGGTAAGCCGCTGTTCCAAAGTTGTGTCAATCATGACTGCTCCCCTTTCAATAAGTGCATTTTGCCCGTGCGGGGTGCACGCATGTTTGGTTATTCTAATTCCTCTATCGTCATAGTGCAATTGCATCAATGCCTGCAATGGAAGGCGGGGTGTGCAGCTGATACTTGGGTGGGATTTCCGCCGATGTTCGTTAGGCTGGGAAGGAGTCGAGAAGTCACACCCGTCGCTGGGCGGCGTGGACACGATGACGCAATCCGAGAGGTTAGAGTAACAAAAACGGCAAACGGTGAGAAGGGGACGTTGGCCATTGGCACCCTTACTAACATCAAGCTACCGCAACGCTCTAGGCTTTGATAGCACCTTCTGCCTGGATAAAAATGTCTGTCATTACCTCCACTCTTCCCGTCCAATATGCACCCCGGCCATCGTCGTGATAAAATGGGGGTCCTAGATGCGAAAGGTGCTCCGGTATATCGCAAACGAATCGCAATTGCCAAGCCCCGCGGGAAAGGCGGGTATTGACCCAATAATGGCCGAATGTGTTTTCGCACCCCAACAAAAGCGTGCCTTTCAGGGTATTTGCGAGAGCACCCGGGGGGAGTTCTCCTCCGGTTGAAACAATAAGATACCAATCAAACGCGATGATTTGGCTTTCCTTTGCGGCAAGGGAAATTGCCGGTCTCTTTCGCGGTTCATGCATTCCGCCGTTCGCACTATGAATCGCGACTTTCCCGTCTGCGTCCCGCATAACAAACATCGCATATTCGCCGTGAAGATAAAGCCTACAAACCTCGTTGGTTGTATTGTCAATTCGTAGTTTGATAGTGGTTGTCGGCTCCTCTCCCCGTTTCCGCAATTGAAGTTCTTTCGGAGCGATCAGCGTAAATCGCAAGCCATTGACGATGACGGGCAAGCCTTTGGCCACCGCGGGGTCATCGTCGTCTGGTAGAGCAGGCACAGGCCATTCAATCTTAATGTTCAGGTTCGCGCATACCAAAACGGCGACCGCAAACAAGAGGAGCGGCAGGATTTTCAAAACACGTTTTGCTGGCCATCGCATGGACTTGTTCCAATTGGCGAAGGATTGGCTGCGGGCATGACACTGGCACGCTAGCACCGTCTGGTGACCTTGTAAAGCGCAAACAAAAAACAGCATTCATCATCGCTTCATCAATCGCCCCTTCATTTCCCCGTCGCCTCCGCCAAAAACGGCTTCAAAATCTCAAAAAAATCCCCCGGCAATGAATCATTGTGATCCCCTCCCGGAATGCGAAGAAACTTCTTGGCCCCCGGCGCCGCCGCATAAAGCCGTTCGCCGTGCGAAAACGGCACCACCCGGTCGGCGTCTCCATGGGCGATGAAAATCGGCTGCTTGCAGTTGGCGAGTTTGTCCAGCGAATCAAAACGGTTGCGCATCAGCCAGCGAATCGGCAGCCAGGGATAAGCCTCCTGGCCCACGTCCGGCGCGGAGGTGAAGGTCTTGATGAGAATCAGCGCCCGATGCGGCTTGCGGCTGGCCAGATCGACCGCGATGCCACCGCCCAGCGACGCGCCATAAATCAAAATGTTTTCCCCGGGGATTTTTTGGTTCTTGGTAAGCCAATCATAAGCGGCGTCCGCGGCGGCGTAGCAGCCGGCCTCGTTGGGACTGCCGCTGCTCTTGCCGTAGCCGGGGTAATCGACGATCAGCACCGATTGGCCCAGTTGCTCGCGCAGCACGCTCATCCAGTGGCCGCGGGCGCTGAGGTTGCCGGCGTTGCCGTGGAAGTAAAGCAGTGCTCCGGTTGAGCCTTCCAGGGGAAACCACCAACCGTGAATGGTGTCGCCTGCCGCGCTGGTCAATTCCACATCCTGCACCAGCGAACTGGGCGGCGGCGTCCAATCTTCCGGACCGGCGGGATGGTAGACGAGCGAGTTTTCCAGCATCATCAGCACTGCTATTTTCCCCACGTAACCCAGAGCCAAGCCGAGGCACACCACTTTGATCCAACGGACAACGCGTTGCCGCACGGTTCGCGGCGGTGCAGTTGCAGGCGTCGGTTCCGTCATGGCCATCTCCCTCAACCAGCGGCGAGGCTCGGCGTCCTTTTTCGCCCGCGCCAGCCCCACGCCAAGCCGATACCGACCAATGCCCAGCAGCTATACGGCAACCAGTCGCCGCACACCGCGTAAAGGCTGGTCCGGCGGTCGATAGGCATGTCCACCACGACAATCCCTTCCGTTTGCTTGTAAGTGTGCCACTGGCCCACGCTCAGGACTTCGCTCGGGGAGATTGTCCACAAATCGCTCTGGCCCGGGCCCGGCGCCTTGATCTTCACCGGCGCCAGCACTCGGCCATTGCCGTCGATGACCGCGCTGATGCCCATGTTCACGGACCGGGCCAGAGCGCGGCGAGTTTCGATGGCCCGAAAACGGCTGACGGCCAGATGTTCCTCGTGCTCGCTGGAGCCGTTGAACCAGCCGTCATTGGAAATGTTGAGCAGAAAGTCGACCGGCGGCCCGTCGGCGGTGGTGACGCCATAATCGCGGGCCATCGATTGGTCGGCGTCTTCGTAGCAAATCAAAACGCCAAAACTGTATTTGCCAAGCGTGATGCGCGTCAGCCCGTCGCCCTGACCGATGCTGTAGTCGTGGTCGTAGGGCGCAAACGCATTCATGAACGGCACCCAATCGCGAAAGGGCACATATTCGCCAAAGGCGACGCGGTGGATCTTGTCGTAGCGCTGAACGGCGTTGCCCTTGCCATCCACCAGTAAAGCCGAGTTGTAACGATGGATTTTGCCGTCATTTTGCCATTGCCGCGTGTTCAGGCCCAAAAGCAGGTTTGTTTTCGTGGCAGCGCCGATGATCCCCATCCATTCCTTGCTGAACGCCACGTCCTGTCGATATTCCAACGGCAGTTGGGCGAGATCGACGCCCGAGCTGATGGTGATCCAGTTGCTGGGAAAGCTGGTCTCCGGCCAAACAATGACCTGCGGTTTCGGCTCGAGCATGGCGGCTTGCATGCAGAGGTTGATGTACACGGCCTCCACCTTGGCCCGCGCATCCGCCGAGCGATCGGCATCAATACGGAGACGCTGATCGACGTTTCCTTGCAACAGCGCGATCCGCGGACCGGCCTCAAAGGTGTTATGTGATAATTGCCAGGCCCCGTAAGCCAGCGTTCCTCCGAGCATCAGCGCCACACAGCCGAGCTGCATTGCAAAGCCGACACGGAATTGGTCCGGGTTTATCTGAGGCAAATGCAGCCACTGCCGGATGGGCGGCACGCGCGCCAATGCCTCGAAGATGATCACATTGACAGCCGCAACCAGAAAGGTCACCGCGAAAGCGCCGCCGAGATCGGAGATTTGAATGACCTGCAGCGCGTCGTGTTGCGTGTGAGCCAGTAAATACCACGAAAAACCGGTGCCGAAGAACGAGCGGAAATACTCCAGCGCCGTCCACACCGCCGGCAACGTGAGAATGAGCGGCAAGCGCGTGCCGCGCTCCAAACCGCGAACCATGAAAATTGCCAGGGGAAAATAGAGCGAACAGTAAAGCGACAACATCGCCCAGCAGGCGACCATGCGGTAATCCGCAACCGTCATCCACGAAATTGCGGGCCAGAAGTAAACGCTGCCGGCAAGCCAGGCATAAAGGAAACGCCGACGAGCGCTCATGTCCACCCGCAACAACGGCAACACGGGCACCAGGGCAACCCAGCCGAGCCAACCCCAGGCGACCGGGAAGTGACATAACCACAGCATCACGCCGCTGACCACCGCGAGGGCAAGATACCTGTAATGCCCGGAAAAAGCGGCTCGCATCGTCAGCCTGGTAGCTGTGGAGATCGCGGAATTCGCCTTCGTGGCGAATTCCTCGTCGGGTAATGTGACAGGCGCCTGCATAAGGTCTCCTTGCCGCAGGTGGCGTTTTATGTGGGACGGCCTTCCCAGGCCGTCCATGACGCAACGGACGGCCTGGGAAGGCCGTCCCACCTGTCATTAGTCGCTTGATTCCATCCGCAACACGGGAAACATCTGTCCTGCGCGATGGCAATGATCGCCGGCCGGGAACACCACGAAACAATCGCAGTTGGTCAACCCACGTAGATCAGGCGAGCCAAACCAGGGCACGACCCTGGCCCGCCAGCCTTCGGGCGTCGTTTCAAGCTTGGCGGGGTGATACGTCGGCCGGTCGGTGTGGTAAGTGTAATCCTCCGTCAGCGTGGCCGTTGGCAGGTTAATGCCGGGATCCTTCATGCCGCGCAGCAAACGCAGCGCCGGCCGCACGAACAATTCAAAACAAAGAAACGTGCTGACCGGATTGCCCGGCAAGCCAAAGACTAGGGTCTTGTCGCGCGTGCCAAACAACAGAGGTTTGCCCGGCTTCATGGCGACCTTGTGAAAATGGGCCTGGACTCCCAGCTCGCGAAGCACATCCGGCACCAAATCCAGCTTGCCTGCCGACACGCCGCCGGACAGGAGCAACACATCGCTTTGCAATCCGCTGGCGATCATCGCCTTCAGAGAGTCCAGCTGGTCAGGGGCGATGCCCAGGTAACGGGGCACGCCGCCGCCGCGAACGATTTGAGCCACCAAGGCCGGCCCGTTGCCGTTGCGAATTTGGCCAGGGCCGGGCTTTTGATGCGGCTCGACCAGTTCATCGCCGGTCGGCAGCACCGCCACCTTCGGCCGTGGTATTACCTGAACGCTGGGCCGTCCCACGGTGGCCAAAACTCCTATTTCCTGCGGCCGCAGCACAGTGCCGCGCCGCACCACGACATCACCCAGCCGCATCTCACGGCCGCGCGTCAACAGATGTTGACCCGCCTTCACGCCGGGATCATTCACTTGAACCTGGCCATCCACACCGCTGTGCGTTCGCTCCACTTGCACCACCGCGTCAGTCCCATAGGGAATTGGCGCACCTGTCATGATCCTGGCCGCCTGGCCTGGCCCCAGCGCCCGGCTCGGTGTCTTGCCCGCGGTGATTTCCTCGATGACCGTCAGCGTGCCGCGGCCGCCGGGCAGATCGGCCAGGCGCACTGCATAACCGTCCATCATCGCCTTGTCATAGGGCGGCATATCGAGGTCGCTGACGACATCCTCGGCCAACACCAGGCCAGGCGCATCGGCGAGCGCCGCCGTCGCGGGCGGCAGCGCGCTAACATGATCCAGGACTACAGTTTGTGCGGCTTCGATGGTCAACATGAAAAAGATTCTAGCACGCCGCCGCCCCCGCTGGAAAGGCGGATCGGATGCGGTACAACAAAGCTGTCCGTTGTCCCGTTGCCAAGGGGGATCAACACATGCGCTGTCCAGTTTGCCGGGCCTCCGACAATCGCACCGACCAGTGCCGTCGTTGCAAGGCGGATTTGTTCCTATTAACTTGCCTGGAACGCGATCGAGCCGCGCACTTGGCATCGGCCGAACAACACGCTGGGCGTGGCCAAGCGGACGCCTGCCTGGCCCAGGGAACGCTCGCGCACGCTTTACGCGCGGACCGCGCTTCCTTCCGAATGCTTGCGTTGGCGCAGTTATTGAAAAGAGATTTCGCCCAGGCGTGGGCGTCCTATCGAAAATGCACCGCAACCACGACCATTGACGAGCCGCCGGGCTTGGCCCGGCGGGGATAAACCCCGCCGCTCGTGCATTGTTAATGACGGGGAGATGATCCCTTCACTTCCACGGTCGGCCGCGGTAACGGCTCAAGAGCAGCGCCAAAAGCCGACAGCTCTTGCGGCAGCGTGAAATCGCCGGGCAACAGCTGGGCGAAACTGCGATCTGACCCAGCAGCGGGATCCAGGGCGTTGCCGAAGCGGGAGTCGACGCCCGGTTCGGCAAAAGTTTTCCATTCGTCGCTGTGATAAACCAATGGCGTGCTGCCCTCGCCGGCTTGCTCGAGCAGCTTGTCGAAACCAAAATAAGCGCTGGCGGCAGCGCCGGACCAGCCGAGCACCATTTTCAACTGTGTCGCGTTTTCCGGTCCATCGAGCCGGACCAGCGGCTTGGCCCCGCCGGCGGCGAACACGCAGTTGCCGGCGCTGACCTCCGTGAACAAAAGATTGCGGCCCATCCGCGCGGAAACCAGCCGCAGGGCCGGATCGGCAAGGTAAATCGTCGTTT
>DASRAT010000251.1:0-2772 GCA_035638015.1 Gemmataceae bacterium
CGCGGCTTCGGCAAGATCGACCGCCTGGAAGGTGAACGCTTCAGCACCCGATTCGATGCGTGCCAGGCTAAGCAAGTCGAGAATCAAGCTGTGCAAGCGCTGGCCCTGGTCGGCGATGCGCTCCAGGAATTGGCCGCGATGTTCCAAATCGTCCATGGCGCCGTCAAGCAAGGTCTCGACGCAAGCTTGAATCACCGACAACGGCGTTTTCAATTCGTGTGAGACGTTGGCGACGAACTCCTGCCGCAAGCGCTCGAGGCGGCGGAGTTCGGTGGTGTCGTGCAAGACCAAAACGGCGCCGCGGGCGACGGTGCCGTGCAACCGGGCAGCGTGTACAGTCAGATTGCGTGCGCTGGGACCGCTCCAGGCCAGCTCTTCGCGGCACGGCTCAGTTTCCACCATCGCTTTGCGGACCAGCTCCGTCAGGCCGCGCTGGCGGACTACCTCCCAAAGCTTGCGGCCGATCACGGGCTGGCCGGTAAAATCAAGCAACGAAAGAGCACGCTCGTTGGCAAACAGAATGCGTTCATCGGCATCGAGCGCCACCACGCCCTCGACCATGCCGCTGAGAATTGCCCGCAACTGCTGGCGCTCTTCGTCCAGCTCTGCAAACTGCGTGGCGAGGCGTTCGCTCATGTGGTTGAAGGTGCGAGCCAGGATGTTGATTTCGTCGCCGCCGGCGGCATAGACTTTTTGGCCGTAGTCGCCGGCCGCGATCCTTTCGGCGCTGGCAGTCAATTCCTGGATCGGCAAAGCAATGCGGCGAGCCAGCCAAAACGCCAAGGCCATTGCCAAGACCGCGGTCAAACCTGCGGTGGTCCACACCAGATTACGCAAGGCCGCCAGTTCTTCCTCGATGCTGTCAATCTCGACGGCGATGCGGACAAAGGCAATGCCGTGCCGCGGCGGCTGCATGCGAACCGCGGCGTAGCCGAAGGAGTGGTTGAGCGTGCGGCTTTGCCGCGTCGCGAAGCCGAAGCCGTTTTCCTTGGCGGCCAAGATCTCCGGTCTTTCGCCGTGGTTTTCCATCTGGGCCGCGTTGCCATTGGTGTCGAGGACCACCTTGCCGGTTTCGTCGATCAAGGTGACGCGGAGTTGTTCATCGCGGAGTTGTTTCAGGTGTCCTTCGAGCGCCGCCAACGAATGTTGGTCATGGGCGACCACGATCTCGCGAACGAGCACCGCTTTGGCACGGAGATGTTCCTGAAGCTGCTGTTCATAGCGTTGCTCGACACGGTTGACCAATACGATGCCGAGACCGCCAATGGCGGCCAGGAGCAGCAGGCCAAAGGTGGCGAACAGACGCCAGAACATGCGCGAATGCCACATGGTGGGAGATCGCAAAAACAAGAAAAAAGCCTGACTGACCGGGGTTGCGGTCCAATCCGTCCTATTTACTGCTCTGTCACACTAGCAATTTGAAAAGCCAAATGGGAGCTAATCTGCTCTGCTGGCAAGCACGACCCGTTTGCCGGTAAGAAACCGGATGCCAAAATTGAGCAGCATAACGACAGTCAGCAGCACCAGAGCAGCCGCCCAGGCCTGGCGGTGCCAATTGGGATAGGGACTTTTGGCGAACTCGTAAATCAGCACCGGCACGGACGGCATTTGCCCGCTCGGTCCGCTCGGCATGAATGGCGTGTTGCCCGCCGTCATCAGCAATGGCGCCGTTTCGCCGGCGATGCGTGCGATGGCGAGGAACACGCCGGTGATGATCGCCGGCAGTGCCGCGGGCACGACAATTCGCAACACGGTCTGCCATTGGGAAGCGCCAAGCGCATAACTCGCATGGCGCAGCGATCCGGGAACGAGCTTCAGCGATTCCTCCGACGCTCGCATGACAATGGGGATCATCATGATGGACAACACAAAAGCGCCGGCCCAACCCGATTTACCCATCATGGGCCGGACCAACACGTAATAGCCGACCAGTCCGACGGCGATGGAGGGCACCCCAGCCAACAATTCGCCCACAAAGCGCACCATGGCGCCAAACCAGGTGGCGCGGTACTCCGCCAAATAAATGGCGGCGAGCAAGCCAACAGGAATGGCAACCGCGCTGGCCAGCACAACGAGCATCGCGCTCCCATAAAGCGCGTTGCGCATGCCGCCGCCCGTTTCGCCTGGCGGCTGCGGCAGGCCCGTAAAAAAGTCCCAGTTCAGCGAGCTAACGCCCTCGATCAGCAAATGCGAGAGGATGATGAACAGCGGTCCGATCGTGAGCAACACGCAACAAACCAGCGCGCCGGTCATGACGTGGTCAGTGACCTTGGCGATTTGCGTAGCGTTTTTTGCTTGCCACGTCAAAAATGCACTCGCCCCCAAGAAGAAAATTAGCCACAAAACGGCGAGCACAGGCACATTCACAAGCGCCGGCGCGTAATGGTCGTATAGGTTCCCAACTGGCAAGAATCGCGGTGTTTTCGCTGCGATTGCCAAAACGAAATGGCTGATATAGGCCAGTGCCAAGATGGGCACGCCGCGCACTAACAGAAGGTTAAATGCCTGGGACGCGCCCCGGATGGCCTGTCGCCAAACCGGCAAGGAATCATCCGCCCGGCTCACGGCAGCCTGCGCCCGCCAGATCAACACCCTCGCCAGGGCATTGACAATCACTGACACCAGCAACAAAACCAGGGCAAGTTCCGTCAGGGATGATTGGAACAACAAGTAACTCGCCTCGTTGAACTGGGCAGCAATTTCACTGGCGATCGATTCGCCCGGCTCCAATGGCGTCCAGCCGATGGTTTGCTTGGCGCCGATCACCATGGT
>DASRAT010000252.1:0-6103 GCA_035638015.1 Gemmataceae bacterium
CATCAACGGCGGCATGGTAAAGCGCCAAGGCGTCATTGATGGCACCGCCGTCATCGCCTATGTTTGCACCGTCGATGTCGCATCCGTGGACGCCACGGTCCAAAAGATCACCAGCCTCGGTGGCACGATTGCCTTGCCCAAGATGCCGATCCCAGGAATCGGTTGGTTGGCTTACGGCAAAGATACCGAGGGCAACATCTTCGGCGTCATGCAAAGCGACCCGGCAGCAAAATAAAAACCAAACACGAAAAAAACGAAAGACGAAAACACGAAAAAGACTGTCTTTTTCGTGTTTTCGTCTTTCGTTTTTTCGTGATTCGCATTTGTTACGGCAACACCGCATAAGCCCATTCGCGCCGCTCGCCGTTAACCAGGCTCTGGTCACGATCCCACGTCCGCGTCCAATCGTGCCACGAAACCGGCAAGTTCTTGAACAACACCTGCTCCGTGTCTAGCGGCCGCAACAGCCCCGGCGGCAATGCGCCATTGGTCGGCTGAGGCATCAGCACCGGCCCGGCCGACAGATCATAGATCGCTTCCTTGCTGAAATCCGGCCCCGGCCACACCACCAGGCCGTCGTCAATGATGTCAATCGCCGCCCGCGTCGGCGACAGGCCTTCGGCTATCTGCTCGCGCGTCAGGTTGACGCCGGCCATCTTGTAGAGTCCGATCAGCGCCATGGACAGCGTTTGCCTTTGGTCGCGCGTCAGTTTCGCCAGCCAGCCCGGGTGCAGCACTCCTGCCAGCAGCCAGCCTGATTGTTGGTCAAAAGCCAATTCCAGGGGTTCCTCCTCCAGCTTCGGACATTGCAATTCGACGCTGATGCGATTGGTGGCCAGGTGGACCTTGCCTAGCTCGATGGGCAGCCCGCCCCAGCCCTTGCTTTGTCGCAAGAGGGCCACAAGTTCGCGTTCGACGAAATGGCTGACGCACTCCTCCACATGGTGCAGCGCGGCCTGTATCTTGCGGGAGTTACGCTGCTGGCCGTGCCGTGTGGCCCGCCGCAGCTTGCGAAATAGCTTGGGCACCGTGCCGGAGTGAAAGCCGGGTGTCAACAACCGCAGCATCGTTTCGCCGTGGCTGCCGATGTGCAGAGGTTTGAGATTGCGGGATCGATTGGAGCTATAGAGCTTCCAGTTTTCCTTGAGTTCCCAGACCGCGAAACCAAAGATGCCCGGGATGCCAAAGATGATGCCGGTGGCCAACCCCGTGGCCCGGGCGCGGGCAATGCCGAAGCGATCGATAAAGAAAGTGCGCAGCACTGGAATCATCGGCAGGCAGATCTTGTGCGACACCGTGACCACAGGAAAGTGCTTGATCGGATTGATTTGCGGCTCGATCAACAAATTGATTGCGAAGCGGACAACGTAAGTCACTCCGAACCAAAACAACGACAGCACCGCTTTGACGCCGATGACGATCCTGTTTTCGCCGCCGCGAAAACGCAGCCATTCGTTCACGGTGTAAAGCACCTGCTCGACCGCTTCGAGGCACCAGCGCGACACGTCCATGATCAGCCGCAGGAAGCCCGGCACAAAATCGGTCGTCAGCCACAGCCAAAGTTGCGCCAGCCAGTCGGTCAGTGTCTCCTCAAGGTCGCGCCCCAAACGTGTGTTTATCACCAGGGCAGTAACGGCAAAAAATCCGCCCGCGATGCCCCCGACAGCCTCCGGCTCCAAATCATTGGACCAGGCGACAAACCCCGCCGTCGCAGCCATAGCCAATGGCCAGAACACGAATCGCCGCAGAAATAACAGGACACGATTGTGGAGGAACGCCTGTAGCACCGGCATTTGGAAAAGCCAAAGGGGACCGTGGATCAGCACCGTTTGCAACCCCCGCCCCAATCTGCCGACGCCGTAAAACACGCCGCTGCGGAACGTCGTGACGTGGAAGAGCAGCAGGAAAAAGACGCCAAAGCCGAAAACGCCATAGAGATTGGGCATCGGAAAAGTATGCCGGCTACTGCCGCTGCGTTTGGGTTGTGGCTCGCCGTCCTTTTTGGCAAGCGGCTGCTCTTCCGGGCTGGTGTCGTCCGGATTCTGCTCGGCCTCTAGCTTTTTGCCCTTATGCTCGACAGGCGGTTTTTCCATCACGCCAATCCACTGGGCTATTTTCTCGCCCTCTTCCACCAACAGGCCGGGCGTCACCATCACAAAAAAGGCCAGGCCAAAGGGTAATATCAGAAACAGCACCATCAGGCGGCCGAGGACCGTGCCGAACGCCACGGAGCTGAGCCGGTGCAACATCCGCATGTAGATCTCGCCACGGCGATAAACGCCGTCCAGTTCCACGGCCAGCTTGCGGTTGAGCCGAATCAGCGGATCGCCGGTTACCAGTTCGACCGGCCCTTTGAGGTCAGGCAGCTTGAGTTGATTTTGCGAAATGGTGTCGCGCAGGTTGCCGATGTTGATATGGCCATAATCGACCACGCGGTCCAGCAATTCCTCGGTGAGTTTGGCCCGGCCCAGCTCCTCGGGCACGTTGTGCGGAGTGAGGCCCACCTCGTCCAGCGATGCGGTGATGATCGGCCGGAAACGCTCGCGCAACAGGCGTTCGCGTTTCTCCACGGCATGATGCAGCAGGGCCGACAATTCCTGACGATCGCCGTTGGCAATGCGTAGATAGCGCATGCGCTCCATCGCCTTGCGGAGATGGCGCACCACGACCACCTCTTGATGGCGCGGCAATGGCCTGCGTATCGGCCGCTTGCCCAGCGAAATGGCCCACTCCACCAAATCGACAGCGAAAATGCCACGCTCGCTGTCCACGCACACTTTTTGCAAATCATAAAGAAAGCGGGCTTCCTGGCTCCACCAGCGCCGGGCGGAACGCGGCAACAACGGCAACATGGAATTGCGCCACCGCTCCGTTTCGACGTCGGACAGTTCGAGTGCCTTTTGCAGCCGCTGGCTTAAACGCCCAAGCTCACCCCGAGCGCGGGCCAGCGTCAAGTTAGACCCCTGGGCGGCACGAGTCCGCAAAATGGCGGCTCGCACATTATTGCCCCTGGCATCCATGATGTCGGCTCTGGCGTCCAGTCTGCGCTGTGTTTTGTCGCCAACAACGGGCGCATTGATAGGCGCCGCCGCGGCCGCCGCTGGGTTTTTCAAGCCGTCGGCCTGCGTCACCCGCGGCGGTATCACTTGCGGCTCGGGCGAGCCTGGCAACCGCGTGGCGCTGTAGACCGCATCGGCGTCAATATCCTCGGCTACCAGGTCATCAATGGCCTGCAGATCCCGCAGACAGGGAAAGAAATGCGGCACCAACCGGCTGGCGAAGCGGCGCAGCGTCAAGTAAACGGCGACAAATTCGGCATAAATGGCTTGCGGCGTGTCCGGCGGCAACAGGTAGTTTTCCTGCCGCATCACGAATGCGATTTCATCGAATTCCGTGGCGCCCAAACGCTGGATGCGCTGTCTGACCGCAGCCGCATTGAGCGTGCCGTCGGCGATTTTTTGCTCCATCGCCAGATCGAGCCGGGCATGAAACAGCATCCGCCAGTACTTCACCAGCGCTTGCTCGCGCGTGATTTGGGCCAGTCGATCGGGTTCGGGCGACGCCAGCAGGATCAAGTGACTTGGCAGTTCGCTGGCGGAGGCAACGCCCAGCTCATGAATGTCAACGATATGCAGCAGCGGTTCGCGCGCAATGACGTAGCTTTTGCGGTGCGGCACAAACAGGCCGAAGCCGCCGATTTGACGATCTTGCTTGATGACCCGCCGCAGGACGCGCGCCGGCACCAGGAATACCGCTGCATCGACTCCCTTCAAGACGCGCACAAGGTCGGGAATTTCGAGAGAGGCAGCCATTGGTTAACTATCACTATTCGCTACTGGAAATCCGTGCATGAAGGTTATCTACCACCCAGTGAAACGCCGTCAAATGGATCGATTCTACAATGCCCATGTCGTCGAGCGGTACGTGCAAGCATTTTTGGGCCATCGTTCGCAACTTGCCGCCGCTGAAACCGGTGCAGCCAAAGGTCCGCAGGTCATGCTTGTTGGCCCACTCGACGGCCCGGAGAATGTTCGGACTGTTGCCGGACCCGCTGATGGCGATCAGCAAATCGCCGGGGCTGGCAAGGTTTTTGAGCTGTTCGACAAAAACACGCTCGAAGCCCTCGTCATTGGCCCAGGCAAGTATATAGGGAGTATTGTCGGTCAAGCTGAGGATGCGCAGCCGTTTTTTTCTGTCGTTGTCAAAATCCTCGCGGCGCAAGGTGCATTTGCCCAGATCTTCGCAGAAATGCGATGAACTCGAGCCGCTGCCGCCATTGCCGATGACGAACACAAACCGGCGATCTTCGTAACAACGGTAAATCGCGTCTGCCAGAGCTTTTACTTCGCCGGGGTCGATACGAGCCAACTCGTCGGCCACGCGATCCAGAAATGCACGAGCGTCCAGCTTGATGCCTAACATCCTTGAATCCTCCGAAACCTTGGGCGGAACGGGTTTCATCATACCAATTTGTCAGTGCAGGGACAGCGGAAGTTTGCCCGGCGGTGGACATTGGGCCGTTATCTGCGGACAATAAGCCAAGAGTCAGGCAACATCCATAGCTTTCCAGGAGTTACACCCGTGAAACAGTTTCTGAGTTTTTGTGCAGGCGCATGCGCCCTTGCAGTGGCAGCGATGACCGTCAACGGTTCCCAGGCCGGCGGCGAACTGAAAGTCGGCGACAAGGCGCCGGCGTTCGAGGCCACCAATGAAGAAGGCAAGGCCTGGAAATCCAGCGATGTCGTCGGCAAGAAGTTTGTCGTCGTTTACTTCTACCCCGCCGACTTCACCGGCGGCTGCACCGCCCAGGCCTGCGGTTTCCGCGACAACGAAAAAGATTTGACTGACAAGGGCATCGTGGTCGTCGGCGTCAGCGGCGACTCGGTCGCCACCCATGCGGCCTTCAAGAAAGAGCACAATCTGAAGTTCACCTTGCTTTCCGATCCCAAGGGCGCCGTGGCCAAACAGTTCGGCGTGCCCTTCACCGCGAAACAGGGCAATGCCAAGTTCAAGAATGAAACCTTCGTTCGCGAAGGCACCGCCCAGCGCTGGACTGTGGTCATCGGCACCGACGGCAAAATCGCGGCCCGTTACGCTGTCAAGGGCGACACGGCCGCCGACAGCAAGAAGGTCCTTGAAGTCGTTCAGAACTTGAAGAAATAGTGGCGTGTGATGAGTGGCGAGTGGCGAGCGAAAATCTCACCACTCGCCACTCACCACTCACCACTCACCACTCTCATGTCCCGAAATCTCATCCTCGGAACCGCCGGCCATATCGATCACGGCAAAACCGCGCTCGTCAAGGCCCTCACCGGCATCGACTGCGACCGCCTGCCCGAGGAAAAGGCTCGCGGCATCACCATCGACATCGGCTTCGCCACGCTCGATTTGGGCGAATTTCAGCTCGGCATCGTCGATGTCCCCGGCCACGAACGATTCATCAAGAACATGCTCGCCGGCGCCACCGGCATCGACCTGGCCGTGCTCGTAATCGCCGCCGACGACGGCATCATGCCGCAAACGCGCGAACACCTCGAAATCTTGCGGTTACTCGGCTTGAAACACGGCGTGATCGCCTTGACCAAGTGCGACATTGTCGATGAAACTACGCGCGAGGTCGTGGAGCTGGAAATCCACGAACTGGTGCAGGGCACCTTTCTCGAAAATGCCAAAATCGTTGCCACCTCCGCTCACACCGGGCAAGGCATCGAAGAACTCAAAGCGGCGATCACCGTCGTGTGCCGCCAGGTCCAACAACGCACCGGCGCCGAGTGGTTCCGCATCGCCATTGATCGTGCCTTCACCGTTCAGGGTCACGGCACCATCATCACCGGCTCGGTCACATCGGGCAGCGCCAAGATTGAAGACGAATTGGATTGGCAACCGCGCGGCGAAAAGGTGCGCGTGCGTTCGCTGCAAAATCACGACCAACCCGTCACCGAAGTCCATCGCGGCATGAGAGCGGCCATCAATCTCGCGGGCATCAAGCTGGAAGACGTGGTCCGCGGCCAAGAACTGGCAACGCCGGGCTATCTCGTGCCATCACGGGTTGTGACGGTCCGCTTACATTGTCTTGCCGACGCTAAACGGCCCATCAAACATC
>DASRAT010000253.1:0-9226 GCA_035638015.1 Gemmataceae bacterium
CATCCAACACCGCCTCGCCAGGCGAGCCGATAAACTTGCCCCGGCGGGGTGGCACATGCAGTTTTGGGTGGCACGCCCTGAAAGCACGCGCAACCTGCGCTAACAGCTCGTAATCGAAGGGCGTGCCGAAACTCCCGGCGCAATTACCACACGGGAAAATCGCCAAACGCGCATCAACATTGACCCTTCACGCTGCGCTCACCCGCCTTGTTCAGGCGTGAGTGAGCGCGTCTTGCTGGCGGCCGCGGTTGCGCCGCCTGTGGTCCACGAGTCGCATTGAGCGGATACTAACAGGCGGCGGCGCTTACGGCAACTGTTTTGAGTTGAATGTCGGAAGGGTGTCGAATGGTAGTGCTGCCTAATAATGAGCTTTCTGTCGCGTGCGCTTCGGCACGCCCTTCGATGGCGCGCCGTTAGCGCTGGTTGCGCGTGCTTTCAGGGCGTGCCACCCGACAACCTTGTCGTGGAATTGTTGATCCCCTTGATCCCCTTGCGCCTCTTCGCGAAAACAAGGATGCGTTGCCGCAGAGCCGGCATTATACGCTTGGCTTGCAACGACAAAGAGGAAAATCCGCAGTTTTTCCCAAGAACGCCAACGACTGGCTCGTGTGAGGTTGGCGGCCTTGGCGGTCTTGGCGGTCTTGGCCTTGGCACTATTTCGACTGCGGCGACCTCGCCCTAATTCTTCCCACTCCCGAGCTTCTTGATCTGCACATTGCGAAACGCGACGGGATCATTATGCCCCGCGAAGCCGAAGTTGCCGGTGGTGCGGTCCTTGCCCGGATGCGCCTTGTTGTCCATGTACTGCGTCACTTTGCTCAGGTCCGTATCGAGGATCAAGGTGCCGTTTAACTCCACCTTGATGGTCGAACCTTTGACAGTCACTTCCTCGAAATTCCATTCGCCTACAGGGCGCAGGTAGCCGCGCTGGGCGGCGGTCATGCCGTAGGCTGAGCCGTTGTATTGGCGGGCGTCGAGCATGGCGTACTTGGCGGCGGTGTCGTCCAGGACCTGGATTTCGCACATGCCGGCGTAGGCGGTGTCGCCTTTGCCGGGGTAGCGGATGGCGAGGCCGTTGTTGCCGCCGGGGGGCAGCTTGAATTCGACGCGGGCCACGAAATCGGCGTACTCTTCCTTGGTGAAGATGGTGCCGCCTTTGTTCGGCCGGCAAACGATGGCGCCGTCCTTGATCTCGTATTGATCGATGGGGCCAGCCCAGCCGGTGAAATCTTTGCCGTTGAAGACATCCACGAAACCGGTGTTGCCCTGTTTGCGCAGCATTTCGTTGGATTCCGTGGAGGAAAGCTCGCGAATGAAGACGTTGCGCCAGCGGATTTCGCCGCCGTGCGTTTGGAGCTGAATGACTCCTTGCTTGTTGAGCGGCAGCTTCTTGGAATAGTAGTTTTGCAGGCGGGCGTGATCGACGACCAGTTTGCCGTTGAGCCAGACGGTGACTTTTTCGCCTACCATGATGATGCGGAAGCTGTTCCACTCGCCGAAGGGCTTGTCGGCCAAGACGAGCGGATCGCGGCCGGGGCTGCCGGCTGCATTGTTCCACAAGCCGCCGCTGCCCTTGTCGGCGCCGAGGTTCCATTTGCCGCCTTCCTTGGTGTAATCCCAGATTTGAATTTGCGGCGTGGCACGGAGATAAATGCCACTGTCGGCCTTGGGAACCGTCTTGTATTCGACAAGCATTTCGATGTCGCCGTAATCTTTGTCGGTCGTCAAAAAAGCGCCTTTGCCGTCGTTGACAAGTTCGCCGTTTTCCGCTTTCCAGTGCTTCTTGGCATCGGCTGTCCACTTATCGATCAACTTACCGCGATCCGCCGCGGACATGGCAGCCAGTTTGTAGGGGTCGTAATCGGGCATGCCGTGCCAGCCGGTCAAATCCTTGCCGTTAAACAAGGCGGTGAAGCCCTTGGGCGGCTCTTGAGCCGAAGCCCTCGGCGTGGAATCGACGGCCAGCCAAGCCGAAAACACGAGCAGGATTGAGAACCAGCGGGAGTGGAGGATCGTGTCAGTCATGGGAACACGCGGTGAAATAGGGGAGAGTTGAAGGAGCGGCGTTGCCCCAACCACGAGGCATCTTACACGCTGCAGGGGCGGGATGCCACTCTCAAGACAGTATTGTCTTGTCAACGGCGGTGTATGGGCGATAATTGGGTCACCGTCTCAGCCGATCCTTGGGAGCCTGGCCATCATGTCCAACATCAATCGTCGTGACTTTTTGACAACGGGCGCGCTGGGCGCAGCGGCGCTCGCCGGTGGCTTGGAAGTTCCGCTCGCTGGGGCGGCCCAGCCTACCGCGGAGCGCGTGCGTCTGGCAGTCATCGGCGTCGCGGGCCGCGGCGCTGAGAATTTGCGGGGCGTCCGCACCGACGCCAATATTGTCGCTCTTTGCGACGTCGATCAAAATCGGACTGGTCCCGCTCGCAAGGAGTTTCCCAAGGCAGTGTTTCACGAGGATTATCGCCGCGTCATAGATATGAAAAACGTGGAGGCGGTGCTAGTCAGCACGCCGGACCATACCCATGCCTGCATCGCCGCCGCAGCCATGCGGGCGGGCAAGCATGTCTATTGCGAAAAACCGCTTACGCATTCGGTTTACGAATGCAGAACGCTGATTGACCTGGCGACCAAACACAAGCTGGTCACTCAGATGGGCACGCAGATTCATGCCGACAACAATTATCGTCGGGTGGTCGAGATCATCCAGGCCAACACGCTGGGTCCCATTCGCCGGGTGCAAGTGTGGCACAATGGCCGGCCCCGTGCCGGGCAATTGGCACGGCAAGAAACCAAACCGCCGCAGGGGTTGAACTACGACCTCTGGCTTGGGCCGGCGCCTTACCGCCACTATCACGCCTCGCATTTGCATTTTGACTGGCGGTGGTGGTTCGACTTCGGCGGCGGCGTGCTTGCGGACATGGCGTGCCACTACATGGACCTGCCGCACTGGGCCTTGGAGCTGCGCCGGCCCACGTCTATTGCCGCTCAGGGCCGCGTCACTTACAAGGGTGACAACAACATGCCGGACATCATGCAGGTGGACTACCACTACGCGGCTCGCGGCAAAATGCCTGCGGTGCATCTCACGTGGTATCACGGCGTTCCTGGCCCCGATCTAAATGGTAAAGTGACCATTCGGGGATACACGAGTGGCGTTCTGTTTGAAGGGGAGAAAGGCAGCCTGGTTGCGGGTTACAACAATTATCGCATGTTGCCGGAGGATCGTTTCAAGGGGTTCCAACCGCCGAAGCCGACCATTGCCGCGTCGGTCGGCCACCATCGCGAGTGGCTGCAAGCAATCCGCAAGGGCGGCCCAACGACTTGCAATTTCGCGTACAGCGGGGCTTTGGCCGAAACGGTGTTACTGGGTAATGTGGCTTATCGCGCTCAAGCACGGCTAGAATGGGATGGTGCGGCAGGCCGGCTCACCAACAAAGTGCCGCAAGCGGAGCAGTATCTGCGCCGCGAATACCGGAAGGGCTGGACGTTGTGAAAAACACGGGCCGCTTCCTCAATGCACAGGGAATCCCGTCCTTGTTTGTCGCAACGCCAGTTCCTTTTTGCGCTGAGCCGTGTATTTCCACCATGGCTTTTTCGGCTCGCCCTCCATGTAGCGAACCGCGGCGATGAACACGTCGATCACGCAGGGATCGTGGCGCTGGCCGGTGATGCGGCACAGGTTTTGGTACATTTCATATGGGTCGCGGCCGGGCAAATCCGCCGGCGTTGCAATGCCGAGTTGGCGCAGGTCGCCGGCGGTTGCGGGGCCGACGTTGGGGATCTCCTCCAGCCGGGCCACATTTTGCCGCATGAGCGACTCCTTTTGCCGTTGCGTCCCGGCGTCATTTGTCCTTGCCGACAACGCGCTGCATGTCGGCGATTTCCCGTTCGAGTTGTTGCACGTTTTGTAGCATTTGCTCGCGTCGTTGGCGAAGTTCTTCAAGTCGCAGGACGTGATCCAGCAAAACAGCTTTGTCCTTGCCGACCTTGATGAATTCGCCTCCAGTGATACGGGCCACCATCGTTCGCAGACCTGCGGCCAACTGTGGATCAGCGTGTTTATCTTCGATGATCTTGGCCGTCAGTCGGGCCGTGATTTTGGGCTGCTCGTCCTTGGCCAGGCCGACCTGGGCACGTTTTTGGGTGTCCTTGTTCAGGGCATCCATTTGCGCGGTTGTGAGGGGTAGGTAATAACCGTCTGTGGGATCGACGCCCCAACTTTTTTCACCGGGCCGTTTTTGGATATTGCGGCCGCTGGGGAGGTAGTGGTTGGCGGTCGTCAGCTTGAGCGCTCCGCCCTGGTCGAGCTTGACGATCATTTGCACAGAGCCTTTGCCGAAGGTGCGCGTGCCAAGCAGAATGGCCCGGCCATGGTCGCCAAGAGCGCCGGCGACGATTTCGGCGGCGGAAGCGGTTTGATCGTTGACCAGCACAAGGAGCGGGAAATCGCCAAGCGTGGCTTTGCCGTCGGCCTCCCAGGTCTTTTCTACGTTGCCTTGGCCACGCGTCGTGAGGATCTTGCCTTTGGGCAAAAACAGTTTGCAAACCTCGATGGCTTGATCCAGAAGTCCGCCGGGGCACGAACGCAGATCGAGAATCAGACCCTTGAGGCCGTCTTTTTGCAGCGACTCGACAGTTTCGCGAACCTCGGCGGCCGTGCGGCTGCCGAACTGCGACACGTGCAGGTAGCCGATTTTGTGCTCGGGATCGAGAAGGTATTGCCATTTGCCGTCGGCGCCACGCTGGAAACCGTTGACAGTGCTGAAGCGAATTTCGGCGCGGGTGACTTCGATGTCCTGGACCACACCGTCGGCGTGGACGACCTTGAGTTTCAGGGCCGTCCCGGCCTTGCCAAGGATGCGTTGGACGGCGTCGTTCAAACTGATGCCTCGCGTGGATTTGCCGTCGATGGCTTCGATTTGGTCGCCCGGACGCAACCCCGCCTTGAGTGCCGGCGAACCTTCAAGAGGCGTCAAGACAGTGATGCGATCGTCCACCATCTTGAGCTGGACGCCGATGCCGGTGACAGCTCCCTGCGTCTGGCTATCGAATTTGGCCAGTTCATCGGCGGAAAGGTAGCCGGTGTAGGGATCGTTAAGGCCCTGGAGAAGGCCTTTGAGAGCAAAGGTGGCCAACGCCTTGTCATCGACAGGAGTGACGTAATGCTTCGCAAGTTTTTCCTGGATTTCGCCTAGCTTTTTGGCCAAATCGGCATCCTTGGCCGGCGGCTGCTGGGCATAGTCGGGGGCCGTTTCGGCCCTGGCCGCGGTCGAGGTAAACGCTGCCGTGCCCAGCGCCAGTGCCAGCGCCAAAGCGGCGGTCCCTGTGAGGAAAAGCGCTCGGCGGCGGACCGGTTGATGATTGCGGCTGCTGTCCAGCAGGCTCATCAGGCGCCGATGAAGTTTCGCCGTGCGGGTCATGCCAAGGGCGACCGGTGCGTTCCAGAATCCCGCTGGCACCCCGGCTGTCACCGCCAACAGATGTTCGGCGTAATCCGGGGCGTTGGCGCCGCTGGCCAGCACCACATCATCACAGGCCTGCTCTTGTTCCAGGCGGAGTTGCCTCACAGCCAGCCAAGCGAGCGGGTGGAACCAGTATAGCCCGCGTGCCAGATGTCCCAGCATTTGCACCAGGCAATCCCAGCGCTGGACGTGCCCCAGTTCATGGACAAGCACCTGGCGCAAGCGATCTGTGGCCCAGCCCTGGGCGGTTTCCGGCAACAGCACTGTGGGTCGGCAGAGGCCCCAGGTCATGGGTATCGCACGCCGCGTGCTCAACAGCAAACGTATCGGTCTGCGGATGCCCAATCCATTCGCCACCTGATTGACCATGCCATAAAGCTCACCCTCGCGAATTCGCTGGCACGACCAGGCCAAACGAATGAGGCTCAACCACCCGCCAAGAAGCCAGGCTACCGACAGCAATGCACCCACCAGCCATACACCTACGATCCAGGTCGCGGGCAAAGTCACGCCGGCATGTTCTAACGCCTTGGCTGGAATGTGATCCGCGGGCAATGCGCTTGGGGGCGCGGAGGCGCGGCTGGCCACAAGCATGGGGTCGGCTTGTGGCGGGGGATTATCCCCAGCTGCTTGAATGGGAGTGGGCTTGCCGGGCGTTTCAAAGACCAGCAAGAAATGTTCGTCATCCCAATCCGCCGCGCCGGCGGGCCGCGTTGATGCAAGTCCAACCATAGGCACGGGCGATTGCCAGGTCGGCAGAGTCAAGGAAACCAGGGGCACAATCAACAGTCCCACCATCGTTGCGGCCCACAGCATGTGGCGGGCGCCCGCGGAAGCACGGCGCATTACTGTTGCCAGCACAAAGGCCAACAGCAGCACGATGGTTCCCTTCAAGACGGCGTCGACCAAAAGCGGCAGCGCCGAGACGGCCAGTGAGGTTGCGGACATGGTTACTTTCCTTTCTTGCGGGCTTGGCGGATGAGATCGGCAAGGCGCTGGAGTTCCTCGGCAGACAATTCGCCGGTGGCATCGCCAAGATGGGCGGCGACGGCTTTTTCCAGCGACCCCTCGAAAAAGGTATCCAACACGCGGCGAAAAGCGGAGCTGGCAGCCTGGTTGCGGGGCTGCCGGGGCGCAAAGACAAAGGCCAACCCTTCTTGCTCATGATTGAGGTGGCCTTTTTCCTCCAGGATGCGCAGCAACGTTCGGACGGCGGTTTTGCTGGGAGCATCTGGCAACTCAGCGTGGACCTCCACCGCCGTGGCCCGGCCGCGGCGGTAGATGATTTCCATGATTTGCCGTTCACGACGGCTAAGCGGATCGGCAGCACGGCTCATGGCCTTGGCCCCTTCAAAACACACTCCTTCAGCGGGCTTGGCAGACGTGCCAATTTTTTAACACCCAGGCGGAGCGTTGTCAAGAGGCATGTGCCAAAATTTTGGCACAACAGATGATGCCGTCTCTGGTTGATGTCAATTGTCATCCCACTGACGACAAAAATCGACGGCACTGACCTCCGATCGATTGACTGCCGACACCGACACACTCGATCCAACCTGATTTTTTCCAGCAATTTGCGCTAACGATGGGCCGGATGCTCGCTTCGGTGGCACGCGAAATGTATCGGATGCCCATCCCGGTCCAGGCGACGGTCGCCTGGACATTAACGTCGCCCAAGACCGTGCCAAATTGGCACTTGAGGATATATGACCATGACCAATTCATCTCGTTCGATTTTCGGCAGGCGCGCAACCGGTACGCGCCTCGGCCGTCAAACGCGCTTAAACCTGGAGCAGTTGGAAGACCGGCTGACTCCGTCCATCACCGACATGACCGGTGTTGCTTCGCTGTTTCCGCGCCATGCGGGCGCGACCATTTTGTATTTGAATTTCGACGGCAACACGGCCCAGGGTGTCAGCTCCTTCCAGAGCACGACCGGCAATCGTACCAGCGACATTCACGAAATCCTGTTTCGCGTCTCGGAGATCTTCGCTCCCTTCGATGTGCAAGTGGAGCGCATCTACGGCAACGGCTCACTCGACACCTCCAGCAACGGCAATTCGACGATTTTCATCGGCGACAAGACTAGCAACGGCACCGGCGTCAACAACGGCACCTACGCAGTCACGCCTTATGCCAACTGTGATTTTCCCGGGCCGACCAACGGGATCAGCCATCGGCCCAATAGCAATTCCTACGACGTGGCTTATGTCGATCCGGTTTACGGGTCGTCGCTTTTGAGCTGGAACAACACGACGATTGCCCGGGCGATCGCGCACGAGGCCGGCCACACCTTTGGCCTGGCCCATGTGCTGACAAGTCCCGACCAGGAGGTCATGAGCTACGACGCCACCAACACGCGCTTTGTCAACAAGACCTTCAACATCACGACCATCAACAACAGCGGAACGTCGACTTCGTCGGACACCACGATGCAGCCAGAATGGCACATCGACGTTCCGTACATTTTCGGCACATTTTCTTTCCCCGTAAACATCACTACGCAAAACTCCTACACCTATTTGCAAACGGTGCTGGGAGCGCGATCGACGGCAGGCGATCTGGCCAATGTGGCCGACGCCACCGCGGTCGATGCCAGCTACGCGGACGGCGGCATGTGGACAGCCAACACGGGCTTCAATCTGACCGCCTACATCCAACGTTCGGGCGACTTTGACGTGTATGCGCTGAACACCGTCACGGCGAAGACAGTCCAGATCGACGTCAAACAAATCGCAGGCAGCACGCTGGATCCGGTGGTGATGATCTTCAACTCCAACGGCCAAAACCTGCTGGCCTTCAACGATGACGGCGGCGGCTACCCCAACAGCCGGCTGATCTTCTCAACGACCGCGGGGCAAAGCTACCGGATTGTTGTCGGCTCTTACGGCGACATCTCCACGGGCGGCTACCAGCTCACCGTCAACAACTATTATCCTTATCTTTCAACCATCGGCATCGCACAACTTGTTGCCCTGCCGGTGTCATACGCAGAAACGGCGCCTGTGTCTGGCGCTACCGCGACCCCGGTGACAACCTTGCAGGCCAGCAGGTTGACTACCATGGCTTTCGCGGGCGGCGGCAGTGGTTTGGCCGAGGACGCCGGGCTGGGCAGTCTGAGCGCCCATCTGGCTCAACAATTGCACGCCAGCCAGGATACTCATGCGGCGGGTCTGCTCCATGTGTTGGAGGACAGTCCTCTGGCATGGCACTGGTAGCCGGCTCGTAAGCTGTAAGGTGTAGGGTGGGTGGAGTCTTCGGAACCCACCAAGCGACGTGGTGGGTTCCGAAGACTCCACCCACCCTACTCATAGGTAGCAGATCTGTAAGGTTGCAGGAGGAGCAAGGGCGGCAAGCGGTTTCACCTGACGAACAGGCGAAACACTTGCCGCCCTTTTGCTTGGCAAAACCATTCGCAAGCGCCAGTCTTTGCCGATAAGATAAGCCCCGTTCCGCAACCCCGCGATTTACTTATTGCACGAGGTGTTTACCGTGAAGCTCTCCATGAAGCATGTGCCAGGCGTCTTGACAATGGCAACACTCCTCGCGGTCTTTGTTTGCGCCCGGCTAGCGCCGTTGGCGACTGCCGCCCAACAGCCGCCGGACAAAAAGCCAACCGCCGGACAGCCTCTCAATCAACTCACCGAGGAGGAAAAGAAGGCCGGCTGGAAGCTGTTGTTTGACGGCAAAACCCTGGACGGCTGGAGCAATTTCAAAAAAGACGGCGTGCGGCCCGGCTGGCAGGTCAAGGACGG
>DASRAT010000254.1:0-9505 GCA_035638015.1 Gemmataceae bacterium
CCTTGGAGATGTCGATGTCGGCTGAGGTTCGCATTTGTTGCACAAACGATTGCAGAAATTCCTTGGCATAATCCTCCTGCACCTGGTCCGCGAATTTGCTCTGGAACCCTTCCTTGACAAAGCCGCCGCCGGCGAAAAAGCTGAATTTCTCCGGCGGTTTGGCGTCGGTCACCGTCGCGATATAGTAAATGCCGCGCGATTTATTGGGTAGTATTTGCACCTGACCGACCTTGGAGGAAATCGACAGGTCCTTCCAAAACAGGTCTTTGTTAAGTTCGTCCAATTCCTTGATGTCGAAATTGAGCGGGGCGGTCAAGCCGTGCAAGGCCAGCAAGTTCTTGACCATGTCCGGCCGCGGAAACACCACGCGATTGGGCACGTTGATCGGCAAGGCATATTCGACATAGGCCGGTTGGCCCTCGCCTTTTTCGGGATTCTCCACCAGGGAAGCGACCTTGTTCAACATCACCAGGTCGGTGCCGTGCTCCCTGGCCAATTCCCGCATGACGACGGTGAGATCTTTGCCGGACACGTGTTGAGCTTTTTTGACCTCGGCGGCGAACTTCTTGACCTCTTCCAGCAACTTGCCCCGGGCCTTGTCATAACGGTATTGCTGCTCGACAAACTCCACCATCTTGGGGTCGTGGCGATTGAAGGGTTTGGCCTCCGACGAGCGTTTTTCGGATTTCCAAAAGATGACGGGCAGGAGGGCATCGTCAAACATGCGGATCTCGGACTCGTCCTGCTTCAAGGGATCCTGTCTTGTTTTCGGCCGTGTGGCATAGGGCGGCCATATTTTGGGCGAAAACGGCTCCAGTGGCCCCACTCCCAGCGGCTCCGAGCCGAAGAACAATTTGTTGAAATCCCACTCCCGGAGGTATTCCGGTTTGCGGTTGCGGTCCTCGGCTTCGTTAACCTGCCAGCGGTATTTGAAGAAACTATCTCGAAGCGGCTTGAGGGCCTCGTCGGTTTCGATGTCGTATTCATTGCGCGGCTCCGTCGTTTTGCCGAAAATCAAGCCGGGAATCGTCACCTTGTTGCCGTCCTGGAGGGTGACCTTGGCGCTGTACTGGCCCTCCAATTCCTTGACCCGGTCCCGAAAAGCATCATCTTTGCCTTTGAGGGGCTCCAGCTGACGCTTGACGTCGAGCATGACGGCATTGACCCAGCGCTGGGCCTGCTTTTCCTCGATCTTGACGCGCAACTCATCTTCGATGAAGCCGGCCACGGGCAAGAACTGAGGTTGCTGGCCCGCATTCACGGTCAAGGCGGCAAGCGTAAATGCATTGCCGGCCCCGATCAAATCCGGCGTGCTCCCCAGGAATAACTCGACGCCAGCTTGAATGCGTTTGGTCCGATCAACAAAAGGCATCATGGGCGCGATCGTTTTTTTGTGGTTGTCGTACGCCAGCGTTTGATAGTCTCCCAATCCTTGCAGCGGCCCGGCAGTCATGCCGCCGATCAACGTGGCCACGGCGTCGGGCTTTTCCAGGGCCACCTTGTATTGCCCAGGGCTGTAATAGCTGGTCGTGGTCCATGGCGACGCAGTGTACTTGTGCGGCGCTGGGGGGTTGTGCAGCAGGTCTTCATAGGAGGACTTGGCAGCCTCTTTGGCCTTGTCAGTGGTTTCAGCGAGGTAAAGGTTGTAGCGATTGTTCAAAGCCTTGTGATACTCGCCCAACTTTTGCAAGTAGACATCGCGATCTCTGTCGATGTTGCCGAGGTTGCGTTCCAGCGAGGCAGTCCAAGCCGACGGGGCCGCCAGCAATTGCACCATGCCGCCCAACGGCGGCGCCAGCGGTGTGAACGCGACAGGCGGCATAACTTCCAATTTGCTCAGCACTTGCGCGGGCTTCTTGTAATAGTCCATGCTGGCGTCTGCGGCGAAGAATTGAATCTTGGCCTGGGACTTCATGAGAAAACCCGGGGAGTCCTTGGTGGGGTCGTAAGGCTTGTCTGCATACTTGTCGTAAAACTCCTTTAGCACGGCAAGCTTCTTGTCGGGATCGTCGTCCAGCTTTTCCTTTTTTGCCAGCACGTCGAGAGACACCGGGAACAGCGTGACCGAAAGCTCGGTGCGGTTTTTGCGATAATCGGTGGCAATCTGCTCGGGCGTGGGCGCAATGCGAAACTGCATGGGCGTGTTGAGCAATATGCCCTTCTGGGCAAATGCGTCACGGTAGCCATTGGCAGGTGACCAACGCGCAATCACCGCCAACTGTACGGTCTGGACCAGATACTCCTGCTTGAGGGCGTTGATGACCACCGAGTCGCTGGCCGTGTAGTGCATGTTCCGGACTTTGTAGAGCACTTCACGGGAAGTGTCCGTGGAGAACTGCCAAAGACGGCCGTGGCATGCGAGCATAATGAAGTTGTCCAAGGTGGCGTCCGTAACAGTCACGTCATATTTCTTGGCCAGATCGCGCCAAAGAATGAATTCCACCAAGTCGTCCAGTTTGTTGCCGCCACGGAAATAGCGTGGATCGCGATGAAGCTTGTTAAACAAATCCTGCACGCAGTCGACATAGACCCTCCTTCTGTCTTCGGCTTCCGGGTCCTTCTTGTCGCTCGCCTGGGCGGTATCCTGCTTGATGATTTCCTTGAGGTTTTTAATGCCGACGTTGAACAACTCGCGCATGAAATCGTTGGCGATGTTGCGCTGAGTCTTGAGATTGTTGATTTCCTCGGAGGTGTAGGAGGTGCCGTTGACTTTGACGTAGGATTCACGCCGGCCGCCAAACCACTGGATCAGCAAGTCGTCCAGGCCCGTTCCCTTGCCGCCGCCGCTGCACAGGACGAATGTGGTCATGCAAACCAAGACGGCCGCCGCCATCCAGTACTTCTGGTATTTGCGAAAGCTTGTGAACGGATTGAAAGCCATTTCAGTACCTCATGTTAGGACGACTCGTCCCGGCAAGTTCCGTATTGCCAGCCATGGCAACCGGGGAAACTGTGTTGCTTGGGGAAGTAGTGGACACCGTCCAAAATAGGGATTGTAGCGACTTTGCCGGCTGGAGCAACGCCAGTCGCCAGCCGCTTTCGGCTTTGCACCCCCTTTTGAAGCCATACACTACTGCTTCTTGCAAACGGACAGGAAACCGCCCGTCCCTCGCCTGCGAACCTCAGGTCTGTTTGAAACCATCCGGGCGTCGTTGCAACGGCCGTCCAGATAGCCACAACAGCACCCAGCCGCCGGTCAGGGCCACCAAACCGCCCACGGCATAGGTAATGTAGGGCGATACACCTGCGGCCTGCATGCCGAACACCCCGGCGACCAAAAGTAAGACCGCCGCCAGCACAAACAGTGTGGAGGCCACAACATAAAACAACACCCGCCGCTGCGCCCGGTAAGCATATCCAGGCATGCGCTCCTGCAACATTTCTGTCGCGGGCGTCCCGACAGTGACCTTGAGCCTGCTCACGATGCCGTCGGTGAACTGGGCCGCCAGCTGGGCTGTCTCCTGAAAACTGGCGCGAGCTTTTTCCAACATGGGCTCCATTTGCTTTTGCACGACCTCTTCCAGGCTCTGCTGCAAGGCGCTGCGCACCTGGCCGACCAGCGGGGCCGCGTGGCGCTGCATGATTTCCTCGACGACATTGAGCATCATTTGCCGCCCGCGTTCGATCAACGGCTCCACCTGGCGGTGAGCCATTTCCTCCAGCGTTTCCAATAACAGTTCACGGATGCGAACCAGCAGCGGTTCGGCCTGCTCGCGGAGGACTGTGTCGGTGCTGGCCAGCAACATAACGCGGGTTCGTTCCAGGATCGGCTCGGCCTGGCGCAGCATGATTTGCTCGACACCCTCGAGGATCGCCTGGCGGGTTTGGCACACCAGCGTCTCGACGCGCGCCATGGCAGAGTCGGATTCGGCGGGCGGCTGTTCGGTTTTTTCTTGGTCGGACATGGTTGACGATCCGTTGGCTAATGAGCTTCCGCGCAAAAGGGAAAGTAGGACGGCTCTGGAGAGCCGTCCTACGATGGCGTTGGCCTGGCTACGTCCGCATGTTGATGACAGGCGGACCTGGAGGAACGCCACACGTCAGCAGTGTAAACGGCGCCGGGCAACAGGCAAGCACTTTTGCCGTTGCCGCCGGCGAAAACCCTGCGGGCTTTGCGGAATGCGCCGGCGCAGGCCGTCGCGAAATGCGTTACAATGCACGAGCGCTGTTTGCACGACCGCGCGGAGCGCGGATAATGAGGGGGTTGAATTTGCAGTTAGTTCCAACCGGAGTGTTTTTCCCGCGTGGACCATGCACTGGCTCGATAGCACCATCCTGGCTGTGCTCGCCGCCGCCGCCGTGCTCGGCGCCTACAGCGGCCTGTTGATGCAGGTCTTCCGCCTCGTCGGTTTCGTGGTGGCGGTTTACGCCGCCACCTTGCTGCACGAGCCGGCCACGGCATGGCTGCGCGAAAAACTGCTGCGCGGGGCCGAACCTGAGGTGGTCAGCGCAGTCGCCTATGGCTCGTTGTTTCTTGGCATTTATGTGGCGATCTTTCTATTCACCTTGATGCTGGAGCGCGGAGTCCGCGCAACGCAACTGCAATACCTCAATCGCGCCTTGGGAGCGGCACTGGCGTTGGCCAAAATGAGCTTATTGATAGGCGGCATTTGTTACGGCCTTCAGCAATTCGGGCACGAGGAAACCAATCGCCTGCTGGCAGAGTCGGCGGTGGCGCCCCTGCTTGCCAGGGGCGTCGAGCAAACCGTGGCTGCCATTCCCGCAGAACACAAGAAAGACTGGACGGCCGGTTGGAACCCGCTCAGCCAAGGTTTGCAATTGCCGAAATGAGGAATTGTAGGACGGCCTGGGAAGGCCGTCCTGCGTTGCGGCTTCGCCGCGTTGGATAACTGAATTTCGTTGACGCGGGCAGTGCGCCAGTCTAGGCTCCGATACTCGGGACCCACTAAACACCGGGCTTCACGAGTTGCCGTTATGGCCGTCGACGCCGCTCTTTTTCTGCCGCCAACTGCCGATCAAAACCGTGCTTTGCCTGAACCAATCTGGCGCGGTCCGCTTGTGCCCATCGCCCTGGCCGCCACGGCCGGCATTATGCTCGACCGTTTGCTTGGCGTACCGTTGCTCTGGACGATCTTGACTGCCACTGCCGGCGTCGTGGGCTGTGCATGCTTCATTTTGCGCCATCGACCGTTGCCTGCTCTTGCCATGCTGTGGCTTACTACGATGGCTTTGGGCGGCGCGTATCACCACTGGCGGCGCGATGTCTTTCCCGCGGATGATGTTGGCCAATATGTTACGGAGGAACCGCGGCCAATACTGTTGCGCGGCATCGTGGACACCGAGCCATTGGTCATCAAACGCGGCGGCAACGACGAGTTGCGCAGTTTCGCCGCCAAGGACGGCGGGCGTCTGATCCTTCAAGCCACCGACATCAAGCAAGAGCACGGTTGGCGAAGCGCCAGCGGCCGTATGCAAGTTCACCTGGGCCTACCGCCTGTTGATCTGCATGTCGGTGACGAGGTGGAGGTTTCCGGCCGGATCGAGTTGCCGTCGCCGCCAGCAAACCCCGGGGAATTCGATTATGCGGCCCAGCTGAGAGACCAACGCATCCGCGCCGTTATGTCAGTCAAGGATGCTGGCGACAACGTGCGGATCTTGCGCCAGGGCAGCGGGCTGTCTCTCGAACGCGGCCTGGCCCAAGTTCGAGCATGGGGCCAGCGGGTGCTGACCGATTATCTTCCCGAGGAGCGGCAAGGCGTCGCCATTGCGCTGCTGCTGGGCGACGGCGCTCCGATGACGCAGGACGATTGGGACAAGTACATTCGCACCGGCGTCATTCACGTGCTGGCCATTTCGGGGCAGCACCTTGTCGTTCTTGCGGCATTCCTTGCATTGGGCCTGCGCTTGCTGCGCGTGCGGTTGCGGCAAGCGGTGGTGATTACGGCATTGTTTCTATTGGGTTATTCGCTGTTGGTGGGCGGCAGGCCGCCGGTGATGCGTTCCGCCGTTGCGGTGTGTTGTGTTTGTGGAGGTTTGCTGGCGCGGCGACCGCTGGTGCGTGCAAACATCTTCGCATTGGCCTGGCTGGTGGTTGCGTTGCTCAATCCGACTGATCTTTTCAACATGGGTTGTCAACTCTCTTTTCTCGCTGTCGCGGTTTTGACCTGGGGCACCAGCGGCTGGATTCAGCGTGATGCCGACGCAATGGACCAGTTGGCTGCGTCTGCGCGGCCATTGTGGCAACAAGGTTCGTGGTGGCTTGGCCGGCAGGTTTTGCTGAGTTATGCCGTGACGCTGGCGATTTGGGTGGTGGTCGCACCGCTCGTGGCTGCGCGGCAAAACGTGCTGTCGCTGGCGGGTTTGGTCATTGGCCCGCCAACGGTATTGCTAACGTCGATCGCATTGCTTTCAGTATTTGCACTGTTGTTTTTCGCACCGATATTGCCGCCGCTGGCGCATGTTGCGGCATGGGTTACGCAATGGAGTCTGGCGGGTTGCGACGAACTGGTGGGATGGACCGCAAATCTGCCTGGAGCTTGTTGGTACGTCCCGACAATACCGACGTGGTGGCTGTGGCTTTTTTACCCGGCCGTATTGGGTCTTTTGTGGTTGCAAACTCTGCGGCGATTGTGGAGTTGGTGCGCGCTTGGTGTCATGGTGTTATTCACGGTCGGTCTGGTCAGCGGAGCGGCGCGGCCGCGAACGGATGAACTCCGCTGCACGTTCCTGGCCGTGGGCCATGGCGGCTGCGTCGTGCTGGAAACGCCGGACGGCAAGACAATCCTTTACGACGTTGGCAGTTTGCGCGGCCCAGAAGTGGTACGCCGTCAGGTCGCACCTTTTCTGTGGCAGCGCGGCTTCAGGCGGATCGACGAGGTGTTCCTGTCGCACGCCGACCTTGATCACTTTAACGGCCTGGTCAGTTTGATGGACCGTTTCGCCGTTGGCCAGGTCAGTTGCACGCCGAGCTTTCAGGATCGGCCGACGCCCGCAGTGCGCAAAACGATGGAAGAACTCCGCCGCCGCGGCGTGCCGGTGCGGGTGCTGTCCGTCGGTCAGAGATTACACGCCGGCGACGTGAATATGGAAGTGTTACATCCGCCGGCCATCGGGCCTGAAGGCAACGAGAATTCGCGTAGCTTGGTGTTGCTCGTCCGCCATGCCGGTCACACCATTTTGCTGACGGGCGACCTCGAAGGCGCAGGATTGGCGCAAGTCACAGCTCGAGTGCCTCCGCGCGTTGATGTCCTTATGGCGCCGCATCATGGCAACCGCATTGCCACCGCGGGAATGACTCAGTGGGTTAGTCCCCGGGCCGTCGTGAGTTGCCAGGAGGCGCCGCGGTCATTGCCAAAAAAGGACGCACGCGCTGCCGACGGACCACCCTTGCTTGGCACCTGGCCGCACGGAGCCATCACCATTCGCAGTGGGGTGGAGTCTCTGGTGGTGGAGACCTTTGTCAGCAAACAGCGGTGGCAAATGCAATAGCGCTGTTAGCGATTGAGCGCAGCCTGAGCACTCGAGGTGAGCCGTGCTTCAGGCGCTCCGTTCGCGAGCTCCTGGAGAACCTGTCTGGCCTCGGGCGTGCCGATGAGTTCCAGGACTTCCACGGCCCGATGAGCACGCAGCTGCTCGCCTCGCAAGACCGTGTCGGTCAGCTTGCCGCGCAATAGCTCCAGACGCTGCTTGGTTTCCAGTGGCGGTGTGGCTGCCAGGGCCTTGTTGATCAACGGAACGACCTGTTCGCCCATCCTCAGCAACTCGGCGTTGGCCAGCTCACGCACCTTATATTGATTGCTGTCGAGCTGCGCCAGCAATTCTTCTGCTCGTTTTGTATCGACCGGCGCCGCCGGCTTCACTCGGTCCTTGATCCACACCGCGGCGTCCTTGGGCCCGGCGATCAAATTGCTCATCGCTGCAAATGCCTTGGTAGCGTCGTTGCCGGCCATGTCTTGCCACCATGCTTCCAGTTCGGCGGTCTTGAGAGACTTGGGGGGTGTCGCGGGCCTGTCAATCTTGGACACGTCCCAGATCAAAGCGGTGCTGTCGGCGCTGGCCGAGGCGAGCGTTTTGCCATTGGGAGCGAACGCCAACGCGTTCACCCCTTCGCCGTGGCCTTTGAACTCCTTGAGTTCCTTGCCGGTGAGGACATCACATATGTGCACGACACCGTCCGCGCCGGCGTGAGCAAAACGCCGGCCGTCTGGGGAGATCGCGAAACAGGTGCGGGCCTTTGTTTGACTGTTCAATAGCACCATCGCGGCTTCAAATTCGCCTTTGCCAGGGGCTTTTGGCAATGGCAACTTCTTTCCAAAAGCAATGCGCGGTTGGCCCGTGGCTAGCTCGTACAACACCGCGGTGCCATCTTCCATGTCCAGCGCCAGGCAGCGCCCATCGGGGGAAAAAGCGGCGCGGTCCAGTCGCGAGGCGAGCAGTCCGGGCGAGATAGTGACGCCGAAACCTTCCAAGTTGGGTCCAGCTGTCAACGCCAGCGTACCAATCTGTTTCCCTGTCGTGACGTCAATCAACGACAGGCTGGGGGGATTGCGGTTTTCTGACCATGCAAATAATTTGCCATCAGGTGAAAAGAGCATGCTTTGCTTTTGGATGCTCTTTTTGCCCTTGGCTGTAACGGGGGAGGACGAAATGCTGGCCAGTGGCCGGATTAGCTTTGCCGTGGCAACGTCATAGAGCTCGATCTTTTGCTTTTCTGGCTGGGCGAGGACTATTGACTTGCTGTCAGGTGAGAAGCACATGCCAATGGCGAACTCGCCAAGTTGCAAGGGGATTTGGTGCAACTCCTTGCCAGTAACTACATCGCAGATCACAAAGTTGGTCGGCTCCTTGTTTTTTTTGGCTTTGGCGCTCTTACTCAAACCAGCAACAATCTTGCCGTCCGGACTAATGGCGAAATATCCCGAGCTCACCGGGCTGGTCTTAAACGTACCAAGATCCTTGCCGCTGCTTGCGTCCCATTGTTGCGAGGGGCCGCGCGCTCCCGGCCCCACGGCGGCGCTGGTAAGCAGCGTTTTGCCGTCGGACAGGTATTGGAGAGATTGCAGCGGTTGGGTCAGGGTGTTGATAGCCTGGATCTTTTGGCCTTCCTTCAAGTCGTAAAAGATGGGGCCGCGGCCGGTCACAACCAAGGTTTTGCCGTCGCGCGCCAGCGCTAACGCTCCGGGGCCATAATCTCGATCGCTCTCGCGCAGCAGCTTGCGCGTGGCGAAGTCCCATTCCATGATCGTGGAAGGATAGCCGCTGGTATAAACCTTGGAGCCATCTTTGCTGAAAACGGCGGAAAACGTCTCCATGAAGGGCGCCTTGCCTGCTTTTTCATTTATTTGGCCTAGCTGGCCGACTTGCTTGCCTGTTGCGCTGTCCACCAGCGCGACAATCGGACCCGCGGTGATGGCCAGTGTCTTGCAGTCCGGCGAAAAGGCAAGGCACAGGTCGTCAATAAAGTCCTTGGGATCAATGGTGACGGAGTGGATCTTGTCGCCCGTGGTAGGGTTCCAAAACCTGACTATGGCGACCTCGTTCATTG
>DASRAT010000255.1:0-6120 GCA_035638015.1 Gemmataceae bacterium
CCTGCTCGGCTTTTACAACAAAGGCAATCTGGTGTCCGCCATCGTGGCAATCAAGGCCGCCGCCGACCTCGGCACCCTGGCCACCACCTTGCCCGCTGTCGTGGGCAGCTACGCTATAACTTACGGCATCATCACGGTGGCCAGCGTCGGCCTGGCCATTGCCCGGCTCCGCCGCGTCGCCCTGGCTCAAACCTATGGCAAGGCGATCAAGGCCCGAGGGGGCATGCGGATTTGGAACCGCCCGCCTGTTGGCCCCTTTCCCATGTTTTGGAAGGAAATCAACTGCGAGGGCGGCAGTCGTTCGCCCTGGCTCGCCTGGGTCATCATCATCATTTTGCTGGTGCTCACCTTCATCTGGCCGGTCATGGCCGTTATCCGGCGGTGCCTCGATTTTTACCAGGAAGTGCGGCCCTGGAACAACCTGGCCACGGAGATGAACATCTGGGTCTGCTTCTGCAACGTCATCGTCGGCTACCTCACGCTTTTTGCCATTGGCGTGCGGGCTTCGACCAGCATCACCACCGAACGCGAAAAACAGACTTTCGACACCTTGCTAACCACGCCCATGGACAGCGGGTCGATCCTGAGCGCCAAATGGATCGGCAGCCTTTTGGGCGTGCGTTTTGGCATTCTGTGGCTGCTCATGATCTGGGCCATCGGCATTGTGACAGGCGGATTGCATCTTGTGAGCTTGCTGTTCGCCGTGGTGGCCTGGACGATTTACGCCGCCTTCGCGGCCACGCTTGGTTTGTGGTTCTCGGTCACCAGCAAATCGTCGCTGCGGGCTACTGTTTGGACCATCGCCATGTTGATCATCACCGGCGCAGGCCACTGGCTAATCTGGGCTTGCTGCGGGCCGATGCTGGCATTTTCCTACAGTCCCGGCACCGAAAAAGTCGCCCAATACCTTCTCAAAGCGCAGGCCGGCATTTTGACGCCCGGTTTCGTCATGGTTTGGAGCGTCCTTGCCTCGGAAGATACGATCCGCTCCGGCGACCCCTGGAACCGCGAATGGTGGGAGATGACGATTTTCTCTCTGGTGGGCCTGGTGGGTTGGTCGATCGCCTCGGCGGTTTTGTATAGCGTCACCAGTGCGCGTTTTCGCAAGTTGACGCACCGCGAGGAGTTCATGTCGGCGGACAACAGCACCGAGGAACGGCGGCGGCAGCGCGAATTGCGGTCCGCTACGCCAGTCTCGCCTTGGGTGCCGCCGATGGGGGCCTTGCCCTCGGACGAAACCGAGGATGAAATGGACGATGAACCAGAGGAATTTCGTTATCGGCCGTGATTCGCCATGTCCCGCCCTCATCTTCTCATTGTGACAGGCAAGCTCGCCGAAGCGTCGCTGCGGCGGACCTTGGCGGAGTTGGGTGACGCCGCCGGTTTCGACTACACCGTGGCCGTGTTGCCCATCACCGTGGCATCTTTGGCGACCACCACCTGGATTGCTCGTCATCTGACAGTTCCGCCAGGAATCGATCGCATATTGCTGCCGGGTCTTTGTCAGGGTGAATTGGAACCGCTCGCTGCAGTTATGAAAGTTCCGGTCGAGCGCGGCCCCAAGGACCTCCGCGACTTACCCGAGCATTTTGGCAAAACTGTTTCACGCCCCACCGACTACGGCGCCCACGACATTGAAATCCTGGCCGAGATCAACCATGCCACGCGTTTGCATTTGGCTGACATTGTGACTGAAGCGAAGCAATTGCGCGCGGCCGGTGCGGATGTAATCGACATTGGTTGTGATCCCGCCGGCAACTGGAGCGGCATCGGCGATACAGTGAAAGCGCTGCGCGCCGAGGGAATGCGCGTTTCCGTCGATAGCTTCAATGCGGCCGAAGTCATAGCGGCGGTTCGTGCCGGGGCCGAGCTGGTGCTGAGCGTCAACAGCGGCAACGCAGCGGCCGCGGCTGATTGGGGTTGTGAAGTGGTTGCCGTCCCCGATGTGGCCGGCACATTGGAAGGACTCGACGCCACCCTTGAGCATTTGCAAAAAAGCGGTGTTTCGTTCCGTATCGATCCGATTTTGGAACCCATTGGTTTTGGCTTCGCCGCCTCGCTGGGCCGCTATCTGGAAGTGCGCCGCCGTTATCCCGACATGCCAATGATGATGGGTGTCGGCAATTTGACCGAGTTGACCGATGTCGATTCCGCCGGCGTCAACGTGATGCTGCTCGGGTTTTGCCAGGAAATCGGCATCCGTAGTGTGTTAACCACGCAGGTCATCAACTGGTGCCAAAGCTGTGTCCGCGAGTTGGATCTGGCACGCCGGCTGGTTTATCATGCCGTCACCCACCGAGTGCCGCCCAAGCGATTGGAGCCTGACCTGGTGATGCTGCGCGATCCCAAGTTAAAAGTCCATGGCGAGGAAATACTGCGCGAGCTGGCCAACCGCATCAAAGACCGCAACTTTCGACTATTCGCGGAGCGCGGCCAATTGCATGCCTTGAGCAGCCACACTCTCCTGGAAGGCGATAATCCATTCAAATTGTTCTCCCAAATGCAAAAGCTCGGCGACATTGACGCGGCCCATGCCTTTTACCTCGGCTACGAAATGGCCAAGGCGGTGACCGCCTTGACGCTCGGCAAAAATTACGTGCAGGACCAACCATTGCGCTGGGGCGCGCTGACCCGGCCGGAGCAAACAAGTAAGATGGACAGCAGCAACGGTTAGGAAACCCGACCTCCCAAGCGCACCATGCAAGCGACGGCCCCATCTCCGATCGACCTTTCAGGCAATATGCCGGTGGTGGAGGAATTGCCGTCAACATTCGACCCGTGGCAAGCGTTTCGATCAATCGCTTCATTGCCGCATGCCGTCTTCCTTGACAGCGCGATGTCGCATCCGCACCTGGGCCGCTATTCCTATCTCACGGCTGATCCGTTCGAGTGGATGACGGCACGCCGTGGATCGATGGTCCTGCAAAGCGGTGGAGTGTTGGCCAATGATCCGTTGGCCTGGCTACGCCGCCAAATGGTTAACTTTGGCGATGGCGCGCCCGTGTTAGCCGGCCTGCCGACGTTTCAGGGCGGCGCCATTGGCATGTTTGGTTACGATGTGTGTCATTACGTGGAACGCCTGCCGCGGCCGGCCATCGACGATTTTGAAACGCCCGATATGGCCGTGGGATTTTACGATTGGGTGGCAGCCTACGACCATGTCGAAAAACGCGGCTGGCTGATCTCCACCGGCTGGCCCGCTACCAAACCGCGACAACGCCAACAGCGAGCAGCCCAGCGTTTGCGCCAGGCCCGGCAGTGGCTAAACTCTGGCATTTTGCCCACACCATTCAACCTCGGCACATCGCCGCAATCCCTGGCCGCATGCTATCCGCTGCCGATTCATAAGGGGATCGTCAGTAACTTCGACCGCGAGACCTATTTGGCCAAGATCGCCAGGGCCATCGACTATGTTCACGCCGGCGATTGCTTCCAGGTCAACATCGCCCAGCGGCTCATGACCCAGGCGATCGGCACGCCTTTGGACCTTTACGAGAAGTTGCGGACGCGCAATCCGGCGCCGTTCGCGGCCTATTTCGACCTTGGCGATTTTGTCATCGCCAGCGCCTCGCCCGAGCGGTTTCTGCGTGTGGATGAAGGTGAGGTGGAAACGCGTCCCATCAAAGGCACGCGGCCGCGCGGCGTGTCGGCGGCCGAGGATGAAGGGCGACAACGCGAACTGCTCGCCAGCGCCAAGGACCGGGCCGAAAACGTTATGATCGTGGACCTCCTCCGCAACGACCTGGGTCGTGTGTGCGAATACGGCTCGATCAACGTCCCGGCACTTTGCAAATTGGAGACCTACCAATACGTGCATCACCTGGTGTCGCAGGTATGCGGCAAGTTGAGACGTGATAAGACGCCCGTCGATCTTTTGCGAGCCGCGTTTCCTGGCGGCTCCGTGACTGGCGCGCCCAAGATTCGAGCCATGGAGATCATCGCCGAGCTGGAGCCGACCGCTCGCGGCCCCTATTGCGGCAGCCTCGGTTACATCGGTTTCAACGGCAACATGGACAGCAATATCCTCATTCGCACCTTCACCATCGGGCGGGGTTGGGCCCAATTCCCCGTCGGCGGCGGCATTGTGGCCGACTCGGTGCCCGAGCGCGAATATGAAGAAACATTGCACAAAGCCGAAGGAATGTTGCGTGCCCTGAACTAACCTCGCTTGCGGTTTCGCGCTATGATCCTCGAAGGAATTGTCACCACTGTGGGCTTTGACGGCGCGGTGAACATCGCCCCCATGGGTCCGTTCGTCGAAAGCAACATGGAGGATTTGGTTTTCCGCCCCTTTCCGACATCACAGACCTATCGCAACCTTCGCCACAAGGGCGAAGGCGTATTCCATGTGACCGACGACGTTTTGATGTTAGCCCTGGCCGCAATTGGCCTAATTGAACCGCTGCCGCCAATGACCCACGCCCTCGACGTGGAAGGCTACGTCATCACAGGCTGCTGCCGTTTCTACGAGTTCCGCTGCACCCATTTCGACGACAGCGGCCAGCGCGTGCGCATAGAGGCGGAGGTGGTCAACAGTGGGCGTTTCCGCGACATGTTCGGTTTCAATCGCGCCAAACACGCTGTGGTCGAAGCCGCCATCCTGGCGACGCGGGTGCATTTGTTGCCGGCGGCGGAAATCGAAGCGGAATTTCGCAAGTTGGATGTGATCGTCGCCAAGACCGGCGGGCCGCAGGAGCGGGAAGCGTTTGACGTGTTACAGCGCTATGTGGCCCAGCAGCAGGAGCTTAAAAGTGATTCGCGTTGAAGCTCCTAGCCGCTTGCACTTCGGTTTGCTGTCGCTGCCCGGCGATACGGAAAGCGTCCTGACAGTTCCGCATCGCCATTTCGGCGGCGTCGGTCTTATGATCGACCGCCCCGGCCTCGCCTTGACGCTCGAAACAGCAACTGATTGGTCGAGTCAAGGTCGCTGTGCCGACAGGGCTTTAGCCGTCGCCAAAATGGTTTGTGCCAAACTCGGAATTACACAATCCTTCGCCATTAATGTTGAACGCTGCCCCGCGGAACATGTGGGCCTCGGCACGGGGACTCAACTCAGCCTAGCCGTGGCCCGTGCCATTGCACTCGCTACTAATCATGAGCATCTCTCTGTCGTTGAGTTAGCACGGCTCACCGGCCGCGGACGCCGCTCCGCCATTGGCATTCATGGTTTCGAGCGTGGCGGTTTCCTTGTCGAAGCCGGCAAACGCCATGACGAGGACATTTCGCCGCTTGTTGCAAGAATGTCATTTTCCGAAGATTGGAAAGTGCTCTTGGTAATTCCCAATTCACTGCAAGGTGATCACGGTCAAACAGAAGCGGAGGCGTTTCAACGGCTGAAGGGCGCACTGCCAACGCCGGCTCGGACCGCGAGTTTGTGCAGGATGGTTTTGCTGGGCATGCTGCCGGCCATTGCGGAACATGATTTGGACGCTTTTGGCACGGCACTCTACGAATTCAATCGCTGCGTCGGGGAAGTCTTTCACGGTGCAGGCCACTATTATTCACATCCACGCGTCGCCGAAATCGTTGACTTTTTGCGGAAGAATGGCGTGCAGGGTGTTGGGCAAAGCTCCTGGGGGCCGGCAGTTTTCGCGGTGACCGAAGCAGATCGCGCCGAGAGGCTTGCAAGCGCACTTGTCATGCGTTTCAATGTGGAAAAAAGTGAGCTGCTGATTACCGGTGCGCGCAACGACGGCGCCTTTGCCACAGCTGCCACTGAAATCTAAGGCAAGTACAGCCGACCCGTGCCGCGCACTTCATCGATACGAAGAAGATAGTCGAGCAAGGTTCGCAAAACGCGATCCTCATAATCTCGGCTTGCTGCGAACTTGTCCAAATCAGAAATCGTAAAAACCGGAAGGGATAAGGAACTGCCGAAGGTCCGAATGGCTGCGGCTAACGAATCAGAGGCATCGTCGTTCCGATTATCAGTGATCAGAACAAGCTCGTGTTCTTGGCACCGTTGCCAGATGGCAGCATCGGTGGAGGTCTCAGTTAGGGCCTGCGCAAAAATAACTTGAACAAGTTTACTTTCGTCGTGGAGTGATGGAATAATTCCATTCTCCGTGAAACGCGGCTCGCGTGATCCTTAATTTGGCCATCTGTTCTTCGCTCACTTTG
>DASRAT010000256.1:0-2053 GCA_035638015.1 Gemmataceae bacterium
CGGGCGCTGCACGCCGAGTTGCTCGAAAGGCTGGCCTGCGAGATCGAGCGCGTACAGAACTTTCGGCCAACCTCGCATCACGTGCCCGAAATCCTTGCCGGCCGCGATTGGCTTTTCGAGGAAGGCGGCTATCACATCGACCCGTCGCACTTGAGTGCCGTGGTGCAGATGAGTGTGCATCTACCGAAATCCGAGGAACTGGAGTTGGCCCGCGAGTTGTGCGTTTACGGCCAACGGCTGCCGATTGAATGCCAGTACCATGCCGATCCGCCGTTTGAGGATTACTATCGCGATTACGCACTTTATTTGGGCGCGCTGGCGGGCGATAATGTCGAGGCGGGCCTGGCTCACTTCCGTGCCAAGATGGAGAACAGTCCGCCTGAGGAGGTGGGCACGTATGTGGCGGAAGTGCTTGTCAATCTGCTGCTGAAGGTGGGCAGGAACAAAGAAGCGGTGGCCGTGGCCCGCCAGTATTTGGGCCAGGCCGACTCCCGCCAAATGACATGTCCGGGCATTGTTGAATTGTGCGAGCAGACCGAAGATTACGAAGCTTTGACAGAAGTGGCACGCGAACGCAACAATGCGGTGCATTTCATGGCCGGGCTTTTGGCGAGCCGGAAGCCAGCGAAGACAGCACCTGCTTGGTGATTTTGCGCAACTGACGAGCCGTCGGGCTTGTCCCGGCGGGGATAAACCCCGCCGCTCGTCATTGTTTTGGGCTATTTTGCTCGCGTTTGAAGGCGTGAGCCTCGGGGCAAATCTCCACCTGGCCGCGGGCGATGATGCCGTCCTGGCACAAATCGCTGTCTTTCATATCAAAGCGCGGATCGTCGTAGCCCATGCGTTTCTTGAGGTCGAGCAATTCGCGTGTTTGCTGCGGCGTAATGTAGTTAATCCGTCCAAGTTGCCGCGCCAGGATCAGGATGCGGCAATAGGCGTCGATAATCTCGGTATTGAAATAGGCTTGCTCCAGGGTGGGACCAAAAGTGACCGTCCCGTGGTTGGCGAGGACGATGGTGTTGCAATCCTTGGTGTAAGGCAAAACGGTGTCCGCAAATTCCTGGCTGCCGGGGGTCGCGTAAACCGACATGGGCACTTCACCCAAAAACACTTCCACCTCCGCCAGGATGCCCTTGGGAATCGGCTCATGGGCCACGGCAAACGCGGTGGCATGCGGCGCATGGCAATGAACGACGGCGTTGACATCCGGCCGCGATTTGTAGACCGACAGATGCAACAGCACCTCGCTGGTGCGCCGCTTTTTGCCGGCCAGCTGGTTGCCGTCGTAATCGACCTTGCAGATGTCGCTGGGCTTCATGAAACCCTTGGACACCATCGTTGGCGTGCACAGGATTTCATGGTCATTTAGCCTAACCGTTATGTTGCCGTCGTTGGCGGCGGCGAAGCCGCGGTTGTAGAGGCGTTTGCCAATTTCGCAGATTTGTTCTTTGTGTTGTCGTTTGTTCATGATGCTATTTTATCTCAGTCTTCATGGACAAGCACCTTCGTCGAATCAAAAAACAGCCAACAAAAGACTGCGACAAAATAGACCGCCGCGAAAGACGAGATGTTGACTCTCCAGGCCACGGCACGCTGGTCATCCGCGAAGGAATCAAGGATTTGGCCCGTAAGAATCGTGGCGGTTGTGCCGCCGAGATTGCCAATCGTATTCATGCAGCCCGAGACGACGCCAGAGTACTTGCGGCCAATGTCCAGGCAACTGGCCCAGGCCGCGCCCATGGTCATGTCGTTCCAAAACGCGGCCATCGCGATCGCGAAGACAAACCAATAGACATTGGGGGCAAACATGCTGGCAATGTAGCACAAGCCGCAAATGCCTTTGCCGACCACGCCGAAAATGCGTCGGCCCCATTTGCGGTTGCCGGTGCGGCGGATCAAGTAATCGGTGAGAAATCCGCCGGCCACGCAAGCCACCGCGCCAAAAAGCAGGGGCGATCCCGTCAAGACGCCCGCCCGGAATGGTTCAGCGACCTTGTCGACGCCGTAAACCTCCTTGAGGTATTTGGGCAACCAAAACATGTTGAAATACCAA
>DASRAT010000257.1:0-11505 GCA_035638015.1 Gemmataceae bacterium
CTGTAGAAGCGGCGGGATGGAATCCTTGCCGTCGAGTTGCTTGAGGGTAAAAACCGCCGCTGCCCGGGCATATAGAGGCGCTTTAGCGTCAGTCGCCAGAGAGATAAGCGCTTTGGTTGCATCGGCGGCCCGTCCCCGACGGAGGATTTCGCGCTGGCTGTGCATGCGAAGGACCGCTGTCGGCTCCGTCAAATACTGCACCAATTGCTTGACATCAGCCTTTTTCAAGTCGGGAAACGGGGTGGGCTTAAGGTCGCGTGGCGAGAGTCGGACAATGAAGCCAACGTTGGGCCCAGTGTAAAACCCCGATTCGCCGCCGCGCCAGCTACATATGTAAAGTCGCCCGTTGGCGTCCATGTCCATGCCGGTGGGCCGGGGTATCTTGAGAAACACTTCTTGCTGCAGATCGAACGAGGCGCCGTGAGCCTTGAGCGGGTGCTTATAGATTTCGCTGCGACCCCAGTCGCCTGTGTACAGTGTGTTGCGGTACTTTTCCGGCCAATTGGGATTTTCCGTGATCATGCCGCCGGTGCCGCCGCCGCCGCCGAATTGACCCAGGGGCGGCATAATTTCGTCCGGGAAATTGTGGTACAGCTGCGTGTAACCGTAATGCGCGGATTGAATGAGATGGCTGACGCGGATGTCCCAGCCCGGACCGTTGTTGTCGTTGTCCCGCATGAAGATGTTCATGTAGGGATCGATGGCGAGGTCAAACGGATTGCGGTTGCCTGTGCAATAGATTTCCAGTTCCGTGCCGTCGGGGCGAACGCGAACGATGCCGCCGCCGCGGAGCGTGATTTTGTTGCCGTCCTTGCCCTTGGCCTCGACGATGCCGTAATCACCGACGCAGATGTAAATCCAGCCGTCGATGCCCATGCGGATGCCGTTGGTGGTGTGGTCGCCGCCACGCAATTCGATTTGGTTGGTGGTCAGGCCAGTGACCAACACCTCATGCCGGTCGGCCACGCCGTCGCCGTCATCGTCGTGGTAGACGCTGAGCGTCGGCGGATGCATGACCCAGAGGGTGTTGTTTTGGTAGATCAGGCCGCGCGGGTGGTCCACCTTGGCGAATTCGGTGACCTTGTCGGCCTTGCCAGTGCCTTTGGTATCGACCAGCTTGAGCACTTTGCCGCCGCCGGGATTGCGGCCCAGCTCGCCTTGTTCATCCACGGCCACGAATAATTCGCCGTTTGGCGTTGCCGCCACGGTCACGGGGTAACCGATCATCGGCGGGGTGGCGAACAGCGTGACCTCAAATTCCGGCGGCGCCTTGACGAGATCCTGGACCGTCTTGTCGTCCACCGGAGGCAGATTGGGCGCTTTGCCAAATGGCTGGCCGCCGCCCGGCGGGCCGAAGCCCTTTTGCTGCTGTGGCACGTAACCCTTGCTTGTGCCGTCCAGCTGGGCGAGGATCGACGAGGTTCGTTTGTCAATGAAGGTCCGCAAATCCGGCACTTTGGGGCCAAAACCGCCAGGCCCGCCAAAGCCCCCTTTGCCTTCCTTGCGAGCCGTCGCCGCCTTGGCCTCCTTGGCAATTAGCTCCTTGGTTGCCTTCTCGATGGCCTCGATGTCCTTGAGCAACCGGTCCTTGGTGAAGATCGTCGCGGACAGATCTTTGACGATTTGCTTGTACTTTGCGCTAAGGTCCTTGTTGGCCAGCAGCCGGTCAACAAGTTTGTTGTCACCGGGATAGGGATGCACGAGGCTTAGATCCATTTGCTGATCAGGCGAGCCCAAAAATTGCTGACTGGCAAACGCCTGCTCCAGGTCGCCGGGGATGAAAATAAACTTGTTGGTTTCGGGATGGAGGTAAAGATTGTAATTGTTCCCCGCTGCGAGGAAGCCGTCAAGATTGGAGACTAGCGCATTGGCGGCCATGAATCGCAAGAATCCGTCCACATCCAGGAAGGAGCCAATCTCCTTGGCGAATTGTTCGTCCTTGGCCTGGTTGACCAGTTTGGCGAAAGCGATGACGCGCTTGGCCTGGTCCTTGGTCGCTTCGGATTGCGGTTGGTATTGGCCCTTGTACTTTTCCCACTCCTCGCCGAGGAAATCGACACTGCGCATGCGCACAGGCTTCATCAACAGGCCCTTGTCGCTTTTGAAGCGGTCGGCCAGGAAGGCCTTGTCCACATCCTCCACGACGGTGTACAGACCCACGTGCTCTTTGCCGTATTTGCCCGGCACGGTCAAACTGACTTCCGCGAAAGCGGTGCGCTGGGCTGGCACCCCGGCAGCGCGGAAAATGGCGTAAGCCAACGCTTCACGCGATCGGCTTGGATCGGACGACGCGGCATGGAGATGCAGCGTCTTGACGCCCTGCAAATCCTGCTTGTCGAATCGTGCCAGTTCAATTTTGAGGGGCCGCTTCAAATTGCCGGCGGCCTGGAAATAGCTACCGTCGCTGGCGTAACGGATGCCGACTTTTTTGTAAGTCTTGCCGTCGGCCGTCAAATCGCCAAAAGCCCAGGGAAACTCCGTGCCAAAGGCGTTTTTCTCGCTGGGGCGGGCATCAGCCGGCTGTTTATCCTTGACTGGCGGTGGCTGTCCGCCCGGGCCGCCAAAGCCCATGCCCTTGGGCGGCTGCATCGCTTCGTATTCCTTGGCGGGCATTTCGATGTGAAGATTCCAGACGGCGGTCAAGCCGAAGACCTCTTTACCTTGCTCCGCTTTGCCTCCCGCGGCATGGCATCCCACCAACACGCCAGCCAACAGAAGGACGCTCGCCGACACCGCGGCAGCCTGCGCGAGAAATCGTCTGGTCATCGTAACACCTCGCAAGAAAGTGATCATGTGGAGTCGGAGAGGAGTTTTTGGCCCTGTGGCACACCGTCGCCCGGACAAAGTTTGTACCAAGACAGCTTTACGCAGGTTTCGGCGCAGAGTCAACGAAAGCAGCTATGGTTGTAATGAGAGAAGACGAGGTGGCGAAGCAATGCTAACGTGTCCTCATTGCAATGGTTCCGGTTGCATTAGCCAGCGTCTCGTGTATAAGAATCTCATGATCCGGCATACTACGCATCTCATAATCGTCTCCCTCATCGCGGCGTTCAGCCCGTGCGGGCTGGCGCATGCACAACCCGATCCTCAATCCAATGTCGAGCGACCATCAGCAGTTCGCGACCTGGCGCGGGCGATCAATATCATTGCGAAATACCATGCGAAGGAGCCGTCCAACCAGCAACTGACAACTTGGGCCGTGGATGGTCTTTACGCCCATCATAAGCAACCGGTTCCGGTCGACATCAAAAAACGGCTGGCGAATCTCAAAGGCACTGCCGGGGAAACTCAATCACTCCTGGACGACGTTTTTGCTCCTTTTCAGGCACGCAAGGACTTTGATGCTCACAAGGCCGTTGAGGCATGTGTCGATGCGATTTTCGCCAAGCTGGAGCCAGCAGCCGCCCCCGAATTGCGTGGCGGCTTGGTGCCGAATCCCGGTTGCGTTCTGTTTGACAATAAAGTCGGAGTTGGCCTCAAGATTCAAGTGGATCGGGAGTCAGGCATGCTGCGCGTGGTCACGCCACTTCACAATGGGCCTGCCCACAAAGCCGGCATTCGCGCCGGCGATCTCATCACTCACATCCGCATCCACGGCGACGCGGACGCTCATGGCAACGAACTCGCCCCACCACGAACCAATTCGACCAAAGGCATGACCATCGAAGAAGCCGAAAGGCTATTGCGCGGAAAATCGGGGACACGGGTGACGCTGGTCGTCGTGCCGGCAAAATGAGACCCAACGCGCTTAAACGGGACCACCCCCCATTCGCACCGCCCAACCAATCTCGGGCCGCAAGCTCAGCGTAGTTGGATCTTGTGCTATGCCCATCAGTCCGCCGACGAATTCCATTTCGTAGTCTGTAACCAAATACTTCCAGAGGAACGGCGCCTTTGCCGGCAAACTGGGGAAGTCATCCCTGCCAGGGCCACTCTTGGACGTTGGCGCAGACAACCAGGCGTTCCGCAGAAGAGGTGGCGCCGCGCTCGCACGCCCGTAAAGCCGCGCGTACTTCGCCTCGGGATTATCCAGGTATGGAAAGAGCTTCAAGACCCAGCCGGTGACATGCGGCGAGCCGCTGCCCTTTGGGCCTTGCCATTTGTAAATCGATTCCCAGAACTTTCGATTTGCGTTTCCTTCCGCTGCAGCCACGAACTCGTCCAGGATCGGTTGAAGTGGCTCGATCCACCAGTCCAAGTCGAAGCGGCTGAATTCCCTGGCTCGGCTGGCGATCTTCTGCCAATCCTCCGCCGTCCCCTCCAGGACTATGGATGGGATGCCGCAGAGCGTGTGGACCTCATAGCTGAAAAAGGCCTGCATCGCGTCGAGGAGCACGACTTCAGAAGCCGCTCGCTCAACAGGCCCGGTGGTCGAGAAGTCGGCCACGATCAAGCCGTGGGCATCGCTGATATGCTCATGAATGGCCGCGGAGAACTTGGCGAACACTTCCGGCCAGGGATTCTCCGGCGAGCCCTTGATGAAGTCATCGCGCCGCACGATGATTTGCAGCTTGCCTTCATGCCGAACGAAATGGTGCCGCAATTGCTCGACGTTGACGTTAATGTGATGCGCCAGTCCCTGTGTCAGGGTCAGCCAGATAATATCCGGGGAAAGGACCACGGGCCGGTGGGAGCTGAATGCCGCATGAAGCGCTCCGATCAACGGGTGTGATCGAAGGCCAGCGACCAGCTTGCCGTGAAAGCGCGAACAAGATTCGACCGCGGCGCCGAGGAACTGTGTCACGGCCTGGTGGTACGGTACCTCTGCCAGCGGCTCGGTCGCCGGGCGCACGTCCGAGACTACAAATGTCTGCCTCGCAGTTGTGGCGCTCATGTGGTAATCCATTGCGAATTGATGGGGAATAAGTTGATGCACTTCTTTCGACGGCATTGAGCAGTATTGTATTCCAATGCGTTGCTGATCACGCCAACTTATGACGAGAACATTCGATGACCGCCGCCATCTGCTGCCGTGATCTCCGCAAACGCTACCCCGCCAAACCCCAACCGGTCGAAGCGGTCAACGGTCTCGACCTGGAAGTTTATCCCGGCGAATGCTTCGGCCTTCTCGGCCCCAACGGCGCCGGCAAAACGACCACCATTGAAATCCTCGAAGGCCTGCTGCCGCCGACCTCCGGCGAAGTGGAAGTCCTCGGCATGACCTGGGGCCATCACGACGACGCCCTCCGCCAACGCCTCGGCATTTCGCTGCAAGAAACACGGCTCACCGAGAAATTGACGGTGCGGGAGACGGCGGAGCTATTTCGCAGCTTTTACACGCGCGGCGTCGATCCAGCCAAGGTTCTCGAAGAAGTGGCCCTGACGGAAAAGGCCAACGCCTTTGTCGGCAAGCTGTCCGGCGGCCAGAAGCAAAGACTCGCGGTGGCTCTCGCCCTGGTCGGCGATCCCGAGTTGGTTTTTCTCGACGAGCCGACGACCGGCCTCGATCCGCAATCTCGCCGTCAGCTTTGGGACATTTTGCGCCGCTTCAAAGCCCAGGGCCGCACGATCATGATTACGACCCATTACATGGATGAAGCGGAGCGTTTGTGCGACCGGGTGGCCGTGGTCGATCACGGCAAAGTGATTGCCCTCGGCTCGCCGGCGGAACTCATCGCCAAGCTTGGCGGCGATCATTTGATCGAGTTTGTGTTGATGGAAGGCGAAAAAGTGGAAGAGACCGCCCTGTCGAATTTGCCTGCCGTGGTCAGTGTTCGCCGCGAGGAAGACGCCTTGATTTTGGCTTGCACAGCGCCGCACGTGGCTTTGCCAGCCATTTTGGACGCAATCCAGAAACGCGGGCTGCACCTGGCACGCTTGACGACCCGGCATGCCAGTTTGGAAGATGTATTCGTCACTTTAACGGGACGGCATTTGCGTGAAGGGGAAGGCGATTCGACCGCAGCCTGATTCATCGTTTCGCGCTTACCCAATACTCATCTGGATAACAACTTCTGCACTGCAGCCTCCACGTCAACATGCGTGTACGATTTTCTCGGATCGTTGTTGTCAAAACGCTTCGCTAACTTGCCGTCGCGGTCAAAGACCAATGCGGCCGGCACGCCGTAGATGTCGAATTGTTCCTGAATGACTTTGGGAGGTTCGTCGAACAACACATTGGTGAACGCCGCATTTTGCTTCACAAGAAACGCCAGCGCGGCATTTTTGTTTTTCAATTGATCAATGCTCACAGACATGCAAGCCACGCCTTGGCTCGCGTATTTATCATGCATCTCGACCAGATGCGGGAACGCTGCCTTGCAAGGGCCTCAGAATTCGCCCCAGAGGTCAACCACCACGATCTTGCCACGCAAGCTTTTCAAGGCGCTCAGGTAGCCTTCTTGCTTGACGACTTGCAACGTAACTGAAGCCGCATTCGGCTTGGAGGCAGGGGCGGTTGTCTTGTCACAGGCGGAAAACATTAGCGTGAATCCCACCGCCAGCATTAACCACGGCGTGCGCTTCATATCGTGTCTCCTTTCAGCCTTTGACTACTTCTCATACTGCACAAGGCAGCCAAACGCCTTGGTCTTCGTGTTGGTCACCGCTTTGCCCGCCAGCACGGCGTCCACGGCCGGCACCAGATAGCGCTCGGTAATCTTGGACTCATCCATATTATCGTCCATCGCTCCCCAATACACCAGCTTGCGATTCTTGTCGAAGACATAAAACTCCGGCGTCACATGGGTGTTGAGTTTTTTGGCAATCGCCTGGCTCTGGTCGTAAAGGTAGGGGAAGTTGAATTCCTTTTTCTTGGCATGCGCTTTCATCGCGTCGAGCTTGTCTTCTTCCAGGTTGTTGACGTTGATGGCAACAATATCGACCTTGGCATCCTTCCCCGTGGCGTATTTCTTGGTGAAATTGATTACCCGCTCTTCATACATCATCGCGACGGGACAGTGGTTGGTGGTAATCACAACCACCAGCACGTCGCGCTTGAAGTCGCCGCTGGAGTGCGCTTTGCCGTCGATGCCCGGCAAATTCTTGAATTCCGGAGCAGTGTCGCCGATCTTGAACTCGTCCTGGGCTGCATCGAAACTGCCGGCCAAGCCGACGATCAACAACACACTCACAGCAAAGGGACGAAACATGCCTGTTCTCCTTGTTCGAGTTACTTCTTAGCCAACTCGTCACGAATCTTCTTCTGGAATTCAGGCCCCTCGGGATCGGCGTCGGGAGTGAAGCGGGCCACCACTTCGCCATTGCGGCCGATCAAGAATTTCTCAAAGTTCCATGTGATCGCCCCAGCGAATTTGCCATTCGTGTCCTTACCCGTCAGATATTTGTAAAGCAGGCAGGCGCTTTTGCCGTTTACATCGACTTTTTCCGTCATCGGAAAGGTGACGCCGTATTCCTTGGTGCAGAACTCCGCAATTTCCTTGCTTGTGCCAGGCTCTTGCTTGCCGAACTGGTTGCAGGGCACGCCGAGGATGACCAGGCCTTCTTTGGAGTGCTTGGCATAGAGCGCCTGGAGCGGTTCGTATTGCGGCGTGTAACCGCACTCACTGGCGACGTTGACGATCAACACCACTTGGCCCTGGTATTTTGACAGATCGACCTCTTTGCCGTCGAGGCCGGTCATTTTGAAATTGAGCACGGCGGGCACTTTGCCGCCTCCTTTCTCGCCGGCGGTCGCCGACAGGCCGCACAACGCCAGACTGATCACCAGAAGGATGATAACGGGTCGCAACATGATGGCACCTCGCACTTCATGGGATTTTGCGGGACATGGTGAAAATATGGAAGCCATGAAGGCGGGCAACCAAGAAAACCCCATGCGCTGACGAAGCGGCGGGGCAGGTTATTCAAAAGGCGCGGGATGGCGCGATTGGTCGCCGCGTTGTGATTTCCGCCGCCAGCCACTAAAATGACTCCACCCTTGGAGATCGCCAAAATGGCCACTGTCGAACAACGGGTTCCACCCCTGACCGCCGGAGACCGGCTAACTCGCGAGGACTTTCTGCGCACATGGGAAATGCATCCGGAGATCAAGCTCGCGGAGTTAATAGGAGGAATCGTTTACATGCCGTCGCCGCTTTACGCAGACCACGGGGAAACGGACGGAGATTTGGGTTTCTGGTTGGGGTATTATAAAACCCACACGCGTGGAACGATTTTTGGACATAATACTACTTCATTCATTTTGGAGGACGCCCCGCAACCAGACGACAACCTGCGCATCCTTCCCGAATATGGTGGTGGATCATGGATCGAAGATCGCTGCCTTGCCGGCATACCGGAGCTATTTGCCGAGATTTGCCGTTCAGCGGCCTCCTACGACTTGCACCAGAAAATGGATCTATATGAGGCTGCGAAGATTCCCGAGTATCTCGCCGTGCTGCTCTTTGAGAAAGAAATTCGCTGGCATCGCCTGGTGGATGGCGTTTATCAGTTGATGCCGCCAGACGCCGATGGCATATGGCGTTCGCAAGTCTTTCCCGGCTTATGGCTTGATGGGGCCGCGCTGCTGGCAGGCGACACGGTTCGTGTGCTGGCCAAACTTCAGGAGGGGCTGGCCTCGCCGGAACACCAGGCATTCGTGGAAAAGCTGGCGCAGGCGCGGCAAAGCCGCGGTTCATAGGAAATATTGACTACCCAAACAACGTCCCCTCCTCACCTTCCTCCGGTTTCACCGGCTTCCCCAAATGCAAATATGCCCGCGGCGTTGCCTTGCGCCCCCGCGACGTTCGCACGATGAACTGCTCCCTCAGCAAATAAGGCTCGACCTCATCGCTTAACGTGTCAGCCGGCAGATTCATGGTCGCCGCCAAGGCTTCCACGCCTGTCGGCCCGCCGTCGAAGACGCCGATCAGAGTTTCCATATAGCGGCGATCTTGCTTGTCCAGGCCCACGCTGTCCACTTCCGACATCGCCAGAGCTTCCTTGACCAGCTCAATCGTTATCTTGCCATCCGACTCGCTGGTGGTGTAGTTGCGTGCCCACCATAACCGAGCGTTGGCGACGCGCGGCGTGCCGCGGCTGCGGCGGGCGATTTCCATTGCCGCGTCTTCGGTGATTGGCGTTTGCAGTTTGCGGGCATTGATGCGGACAATCTCGGCCAGTTCCTCGACGCTGTAAAACTCCAGATGCTCATGCATCTTGAAGCGGTCGCGCATCGGACTGGACAACATGCCGCTGCGCGTGGTGGCGCCAATCAGGGTGAAACGCTTCAGTTTCATCGAAATGGTGCGGGCGTTGATCCCTTCGCCCAGGACGATGTCGATGCGAAAATCTTCCATGGCGGGGTAAATGAACTCCTCGACGACGCGCGGCATGCGGTGGATTTCGTCAATGAAGAGGACCGAGCCCTCTTCCACGTTGGTAAGGAATGGCAGCAAATCCTTGGGATTGGTGAGCGCCGGGCCGCTGGTCATTTGAATGGAAGTGCCCAACTCGTTTGGCAATACGGTGGCGAAGGTGGTTTTCCCAAGGCCGGGTGGGCCGTCGAAAAGGATGTGCGACAATGGCTCTTTCAGCTTTTTGCAGGCGTTGAGGACGATGCCGAGGCGTTTCACAACGGCTTTTTGGCCGATCACTTCGCGCAGCCAGCGCGGCCGCAGAGCGGCGTCGCGTTCGCGATCGTCGCCGGGGCCGCCGGGGCCGCCGCCTTGAACAACTGCTTCGCGGGCCATTATCGAGTCTCCACACGCTCCGCTTCGCATTGCGGCTAAACGAGACACAACTTCGCATCGTCATGATAGCGTTATCAGGGTATATTACGCTAAAGCCCCGCCGGCATTTTGTCAAAAAGGAGCAGATCCAATGTTCAAGCGAGTGCTTCCGCTGTTCGTCTTGGTGCTTGTACCCGCATTGGCGTGGACCGACAGCGCCACACAGCCCGCGAGCAAGCCGCCGGCCCTTATTCTTCGAATTTCATCGCTTGACAATCTCTTTGATCAACTCGACTTGATCGGCAGCATCACCGACCAAAAGAACATCGGCAAAGAGCTGAACGACCATTTCAAAAACAAGCTTGGTCCCAAAGGCCTGTTCGCCATTGACGCCAAACGGCCCATTGCCTTTTACGGCGCTATTCCCACCGACGGCATGGACCTGCCCGGCGTGCTGATGTTGCCTGTTACTGGCGACAAAGCGTTCAAGGAGATGCTGGAGGCGCTGGGCTGGGAGGTTGCGGCCGAGAAAGGTGGGTTGAACATCGTCAAGCAGGACTTCGTGACAGGCGACCTGCAATACCGTATCGCCGCCAATTATGCCTACATCGGCGTCGTCGGCCAGAGCAAGCTGGACGATTTGCCCAAGCCTGAAGCGATCTTCAATGCCAAGCGGCAAGCGTCCGTGTCGGCGACGATCAAGCTCGATCAGATTCCCGAAGTGCTGCGCGGCCAGATGCTCGACGGCTTCAAGGAGGGTTTCAACAGCGGCCTGGACAAAAAAACCGAAAGCAACGCTCAGAAAGCGTTTGCCAATGCCGTCTTGAAAGAGTTCACCGGCATGCTCGATAGCGTCTTCAAAGAAGGTGAAGAACTGAATGTTAACATCGATATCGACCCCAAGACCAAGAAACTCGCCGCGGAACTGACGCTCACAGCCAAGCCTCGCTCGAAGCTAGCCGACACTATTGCCAAATTAGGCCAACGCAAGACGTTGTTCGCCGGCATCATGGACAAGGACGCCGCGATGAACGGGCTGCTCAACTTCGACATGCCCGCGAGCCTCCGTGACGCCGTCAGCGGCATGTTGCAAGAAGCGGTCGACAAAGCCCTCGCCGACCTGCGTGACGACGTCAAAAAGAAGCAAACCACCGAACTGTTTGATGCGCTCAAGCCATCGCTGACGGCGGAGGATCTCGACGTCGGTTTCAGTCTGCGTGGACCGGGCAAGGATAAGCATTTCACTCTCGTTGCCGGTTTCAAACTTCGGCAAGGCGATAAACTGCTCGCCACACTGATGAAATTGATCAATGACCTGCCGGAGAATGAGCGGAATAATATCAAGCTGTTCGCCGACAAGGCGGGCAATGTTGCCATTCACCGGCTCGATCTGCAAAAGACGCTGGACGCCAATGTGAAGGAGATGTTCGGCGAACATCCGCTATTTGTGGCCTTCCGCGACGATGCCTTGTTTGTCAGCATGGGCGAAGATGGCCTGGCGGTCATCAAGCAGGCGGTGACGAGCCAGGCCAAGGTGGCCGCGCCTTTGCAGTTTGACATGTCAATTACGCGGTTGGCCTCGGTGTTGGACAAGAACCCCGCCGCCGCCAAGGAATTGCAAGACGCCGGCGATGATGGCCGGATTCAATTGACGCTTGAAGGGGGTCAGTTGCTGCGAGCGCGGGCCACGTTGTCATTGTCGGCGTTCAAGTTATTTGGCCAGGAAAAATAGACGGGCTTGACGGCCTTGCTAAAATGAGAATGTGGGGCCGGACGGAGCCTTCGCGGTAGCTGGCGCGAAGGCGATGGCAGCGCAGGCGAAGAGGCTAATGGCCGCGTTGCCTTGCAACCGCAAAGGGGACTGGGAAATGCTCCCCGTCCCGTTTGCGGTTGT
>DASRAT010000258.1:0-7490 GCA_035638015.1 Gemmataceae bacterium
CTTTCTTGGGTTCTGCTTGAGAGACAGTCTAAGCCGGCCCCGACTTTTGGCTTAGCTGGTTTGCGAAAGAACAAACCCGCGCCTCCGAAAAAAGGTCCGGACGCGGCCCCGGGAGACAAACGGATCAAAGCTGCCCCGCGCAACGAACACGTGACCAAGAAACACACTGAGGTGAAAGCACCGAGATGAAGCAATTCTTGCTAATTACCGCCACGGTCCTGATCGTCGGCTTCGGCATCTGGGAAGCCAATTGGACCGGCCGCTTTTCGTTGTCGAACGAGCCGAAGATCGCGGCGGATAAGATGAGTTCGGTTCCGCTGACCATCGGCGATTGGACAGGCACGGCGAGGGATCTAGCTCCGCGCCAGGTGGCCCGCGCTGAAATGACCGGTTATTTGCTGCGGACATATGTGAACTCCAAAAGCGAAGCGATTCAGGTGCTGCTGGTTTGCGGCCGGCCTGGACCTACGTCGCTGCATCCGCCCAATGTTTGTTATCAAGGCGCCGGCTACCAATTGATGGCTGCGCCCGTAAAGCACACAATCACCGGGCCTTCTCCAAACGAAACAAACGATTTTTGGATGGCCGGCTTTCAAAAAACAGGGCCAAACGTCGACCCACTGCGCATCTTCTGGGCCTGGACCGCGACCGGCGCATGGGCGGCGTCCGACAATCCGCGTTGGACCTTTGGCAGCCAGCATTTTTTGTACAAGCTCTACATCATTCGCGCCTTGCCCAGACTGGACGAGCCGTTGGAAAACGACCCGGCCATCGAATTCATGCGTGAATTCTTGCCGGAGTTGCGCAAAAGCCTTTTTTCTCCTGCCAGCCAATCACAATCTTCCGTCTGGCGGCATTTGCCCGCAGCGGTTTCCAGCGGGAGGTGGTCATGATGCCCTTCCTGCACTGGCTGGTCGGCAACAAAAGCGTCAACTTGAAGGCGCTGGCGATCTTGATCGTGACGCCGATGGTCCTGGGGGGCGGTTTGTATTTCCTGCATGCGTTTCAAGTCAAACGCAACGCCCGGGACCTTTACGACCGCGCCTTGCAAATGGAAAAGGAAGGGAAAGTCTCCGAAGCAGTCATGGTTCTGGAGCAATATCTGGGGATGGCGCCGCACGACGACCTGGCCCTGGCCAAATTCGGCGTCATGCTTGCGCAGGACGCCAAGAATCCGCGCGCCCGTGAAAGAGCAGTGCTGGTCCTGGACCAGGTTCTCCGCCGCGATCCGAATCGGGAAGATTTGCGCCGCAAGGTTGTCGAGCTGACCTTAAGCCTGGGGCAGTTCAACGCTGCCCGTCACCACCTGGCACTGCTCCACAAGATCCACCCGGAGGATGTCGACGTGCTGCATTGGTACGGGCGCTGTGAAGCAGGCGTCGGCAATAATGACAAGGCCGCCGAGTGGTATGGCAAGGCGATCAAGATCGACCCGCAGCGCGTCGAGTTGTCGATGGATTATGCCGCCTTATTGTTGCAAATTGGCAAAACCTTCCAACCGCCCGATTTGGGCATGGCGGACACCGAGGTCGAGCGACTTTTGAGCGTGGTGCCGAAATCGCCAGCCGCGCGGGTGCAGGCCGCACGCTATTACTTGCGCACCGGCAATTTAGAGAAAGCCGAAACGCACATCCTTTTCGCCACGACGGATCTTCGAGTCAGCACCGAGGAGGTGTACCTGTTAGCCGCGGACATCGCGAAGGAGAGCGGCAAGCACGAGGCGGCGGTGGGTTATTTGCTGCAAGGCCAAAAGTTGTATCCCAACGATGGCCGGATTAACCTAATGCTCGCAGAGGTGAAATCTCTAATGCGCGATCCCAAGGGGGTCCTGGCGATTTTTGATGCGAGCTACCCCAAATCGTCCGACGACCCAAACTCTTTGTTTGCCTGGGTCAACCTCCTGATAGACAACGATGGCGTGGCCAAGGCGGAAGCGGAGATTGCCAAGCTGGCGGCCAAGCAGCCCGGACCGCGGGTTGACACTCTGAGGGCGCGCGTGCTGATGCGCAAGGAATTGTGGGGCGACGCCCAAAAGATTTTGGAAGGGGCGACGCCCAAGTTCAGGAGCGGCGATCCGTTGGCCATGCATGCCTATTTGCTGCTCGGTGAGTGTTACCGGCACCTGGGCAATTCCGACAAATGGCTCGACGCGTGTCGCGCCGCCGTGGAACGCGACAAAAGCTTGCAAATGCCCGCCCGCCAGGCGTTGGCCGATGCGCTGGCCGCCCAGGGTTTGCACGATCAAGCTCTCCAAGAATATCGCCAACTGCCAGTCAAAACGCCGGATCTGCAGCTGAAAATCACTTCTGTGATTGTTACCCGCAACTTGCGATTGCCGGAGCGAGATCGTCGCTGGAAGGAAATTGAAAGCGAGTTGGCCCGGCTGCAAAAACTGCCCCTCAAGGATCATGAACAACTCAGTGTCAAGCTTTTGCAGGCAAACGTATTGGCAGTTCAAAGGAAACTCGACGACGCTCGCAAACTCATGGAAGGCGAGCGCGACCGTGATCCAAAGCAAGTCGAGCCATGGCTGTTCTTGATCCAGCTGGCCGAACTGACGGAGCGACCGCCTGAGAACATTCAAAAGGTGCAGTATCTGTTGATCGCCGCGGAAAAAGCTGCCGGCCCTCGCGCCGAATGGCAGCTGTGGCGTGCCCGGCAAGTGCTAACGAAAAACGGTCCCGACGCCCGTTCGGAAATTGGGGAAATCGAGAAAACGGCATATACATTAGCCCCGGCCGACGCCGACCGCCTCCGCGACGCGCTGGCGGAATACTATGCCGTTCTCAAATCTGGCGGCGAGGACGCGGAACGATTGTGGAAGGAGCAAGCGAAACGGCAGCCCAAGAATCTTAGCGTGCGGCTGCGGTTGCTGGAGCGGCATTATCAGCAAAACCTGGATGCGGAGCTGGTCCGGTTGGTGAGCGAGATTCGCCAAATAGAAGGGGGCCCCGGCCCCTTGACTTGCTACGCCGAAGCTTGCCATCAAGTATTGCTTTATCGGGCTGGTGACAAGAATGCCGTGGTGGTCGCTCGCGAATGGCTGGTCAAGGCCGGCAAAGCAAGGCCGTCATGGTCGCGCGTTCCGCTGCTCGAGGCCGAGGTTTGTGAAGCGGAAAATCTCAAAGAGCGGGCGCTGGAGAAATACAAGTTGGCCCTTGATCGCGGCGAAAACCGGTTGTTTGTGGTGCGGCGGGCGCTGCAACTTATGCACGAGCAAAAACAATACGCGGAGGCCAGCGCATTATTGGGCAAGCTGTCCAAGCAAGCCGTGGTGGACGCGGGTCTGGACCGTTTCCTGGCACAGTTGCTTGTAGATACTGCGCAAGGGCCTGGCGCTAATGCGCGCAAGGCCTATGAAGAAGCCTTCAAGATAGCCCTCCAATCGATCAAGAAGGACTCTAAGGACCATTACGAGTGGCTGTGGTTGGGCCAACTCGCGGTCCTTGCCAAGGACCGCTTGCGCGCCGAGCATGCCTTTCGGCATGCTGTGCAGCTCAGCGACTCGACTACGGACACCTGGGCCACGTTGATCCTGTATTTGGCGGGCGTCAACGATGTGAAACACGCGGAAATCGAGATGCAAAAGGCTGAAGCCAAGTTGCCGCCGGACAAAGCTGCCTTGATATTGGCGCCCGCAAACGAGGCCCTTGGTAAGTTGGAGTTGGCCGAGAAACATTACCTGGCGGCGCTGGCGGGCAACGCCAATGACGCGCAGGGCCTGCGCAGCCTCGCCAGTTTCCTGTCGCGCACGGGCAAAGCGGACAGGGCCGAGGACACGTTGCGCAAGCTGCTGGAGCCCCGCACCAACGCGCCCAAGGACACTGCCGCCTGGGCACGCCGCACCTTGGCACTAACATTGTCTTCCCGTGGCGGCTACCCGCGCTTCAAGGAGGCGCAGGCCCTGTTGACGCAGAATCGCAAGGAGCAACCCGACCAGGTGGAAGACCAACTAGCCACTGCAATTGTGCTGGCTAGCCAGCCGGCCCATCGCGCGGAGGCGATTGCCGCTTTGGAAAACTTGACCGACAAGGTGGCTTCGCTGAGCCCCGAAATGCGGTACTTCCTGGCCCAGCTTTACGAGGCAGACGGCAAATGGCAAGCGGCCAAAACCCAGCTCATTGTGCTGCTGGCCACGCAGGACAAAAACCCGGTGTTCCTGGCCCATTACATCCGTGCCATGCTACGGCACAATGATGTTGCCTTGGCGGAAAACGCCGCGGACAAACTGGCGGCAGTGGCGGCCACGGCCTGGCCGACAGTCGAGTTGGGGGCGCGCGTGCTGCACGCCAAAGGTCAAAAAGAAAAGGCGTGCGCCATGGTCCTGAATTACGCAGAGCAAAAGGACGTTCGGCGGGACCTGGCCGGATTGCTGCTGGACGAGCTTGGCTATGCCGCCGACCCGGAGAAACAAAAACAGATCTGCGATTTCATCGCGGGGTCCAAGCGGCCGGAGGCTGTGTTGCTCTTGGCCCAGTTCCTGGCCAAGCACGAGGATGTGGACGAGGCCCTGGACCTTTGCGAAGCGGCCTTGAAAACCGCGCCGCCAGATCGCGTGCTGCACACGGCGGTTATCGTGTTGCGGCTGGGCAAAGGGACGCCAGACCAGCAAGCTAAGGTGGAAGGCTGGCTCCAAAAGGCCGCCACCGAACAGCCCAAGAGCCTGTTTTTGCAGATCCTGCACGCCGAAGTGGAGGACTTGCGCGGCCGCTACGCGGAGGCCGCCAGCATTTACGGCCAAATCTTGCAGAAAGACCAGAACAACATCATCGCACTCAACAACCTGGCATTCATGACGGCTCTCAAGAAAGAGAACCTTCAAGACAGCCTGGCCATGATCGACAAGGCAATTGACATCGCCGGGCCGCAGGCACAATTGCTTGACACCCGAGCCGTGGTGCTTTTGCAAATGGGGCAGTCGCAAAAAGCGGTCCAATGCTTGCAACAGGCCATTGCCCTGGGCGGCAACGCTGAAAATTACTTCCACCTGGCAGTGGCGCAGCGGCAAGCCAAGAACCAGACGGCTGCCGTGGAGGCGATGCTGAAGGCGCGAGAGCTGCAGATCACGGAGGACCAGGTGCATGCGCTGGAGCGCGATGTGTTTAAGGAGTTGTTGAAAGAGATAGTGAAGGACGGAGCCAACTAACGACTATTTGGCACTTTGGTAATGCATTGATCAGCACCGATTAGGGTGGCTGATTGGCCCTGGTATTCCTGCACATCTGCGAACAGCAATCTGTGCTTGCCGCACCCAAAAACCCGGTTTCAGCAATTTCCTTCTTGACAGCCCTCTCATCGCCTTCTAATCTTTAATTAGTTGACTGACCAGTCCGTTTAATAATGCTGGGCGCCACCGATGAAGCCTGCCGTTGCCGTCAAAAAGCTGGGCCGCCCCGTCGATCCGGAGCTTTCGGCCCGGCGCAACGAGGAGATTCTGGAAGCCGCGGTCAAGCTTTTCGCCGAGCATGGCTACGCCGGCACCGACATGCAAATCGTGGCAGACACAGTGCAAGTCGGCAAAGGCACCATCTATCGCTATTTTCCCAGCAAACGAGCGCTGTTCCTCGCCGCCGCTGACCAAATCATGCGGAAGATGCGCAAAACGATCGACACCCTAATCGCCGACGTCGAGGATCCATTTCAGCGTATCCGCCTTGGCATTCGCACATTTCTGGGTTTTTTTCAGAATCGGCCCGATTATGTGGAATTGTTGGTGCAAGAGCGGGCCATCTTCAAGGATCGTAAAAAACCGACTTATTATCAGCACCTGGAACTCAATGTCACACGCTGGCAAGCGCTGTACCGCGGCTTGATGGCCGACGGCCGCGTGCGGGACATGCCTGTCGAACGGATCACCGACGTTATCAGCGATCTGCTCTATGGCACCATTTTCACGAACTATTTCTCTGGCCGAAGCAAATCGCTGGAGGCGCAGGCCCAGGACATCACGGATATGGTCTTTTTTGGCGTCTTGAGCGGCTCGGAACGGAGTCGCCAATCGGCGCCATGATGGTTTCGCGGCTTGGCCCCAACCTGCTCCTGGTGCGCGACATGAAATTTGGAAGCGGGCCCCGCGGATGATGTTGTTTGGAGCCTCACTATGAAAACGTTGACACAGTACGGCAGGCGTGTGATTGGCGGCGCCTGCCTGTCAGTGGCGCTGGCGACCCTGGTGGGTTGCCCACAAGCGCCGGCGCAAAACAAGACCGAGCCCAAACTCCCCGTGGTGATTGTGAGCAATCCCATTGAGGAGATAGTCGTGGACTATGAGGAGTTCACCGGCCGGGTCGATGCCGCCAACAAGGTTGCCATTCAAGCCATGGTCACGGGCTACCTGGATAAAATCAATTTCGTGGACGGCGAAGACATCCCGCTGGACAAAGTCCTGTTCGAGATCGACCCGAGAATCTACGACGCCAAATTCAAATCGGCCCAGGCAGACCTAGAAAGCGCCAAGGCCAGCGCCATCCGCGCGGAGGCGTTATACAAACGCGCCCTGGATTTGCTGCCCACCAGGGCGACCGCTCAAGAAGAGGTGGACACCAAAAAAGGCGATTGGGCCGTGGCCAGGGCCGCCATCGGCGTGGCCGAGGCTCAACTGCAAATGGCGGACGTCAATCTCAAGTACACCAAGGTGAAGTCGCCGATTGCCGGCCGGGCCAGCCGCCGCCTCATCGACGCAGGCAACATGGTCAAGGCCAATGAAACGATCCTGACCTGGATTTATCAGATCGATCCGATGTATGGCTACTTCGATGTGGACGAAGGAACCGTCATGAAACTCCGCCACCTCATCAACGCCGGCAAGATGAAATCCTATCGCGACGGCAAGATCTACGTGGACATCGGCCTGGCTGACGAGGAAGGCTATGGGAAGTCTGTCAAGGGCGCCTACATCAACTGGGTGGACAACGTGCTGGACTCCGGCACGGGAACGTTGAAGTTCCGCTGCATTTTGCCGCAGCCGCGCAATGCCAAGGACGAGCCGATGGTGCTGGTGTCGCCGGGGATGTTCGGCCGCCTTAAACTGCCGACCAGCGTGCCGCACAGCGCTATTTTGATTTCGGAAAAAGCACTGGCTTCCGACCAGGGCGAGAAGTACCTCCTCGTGGTCAATGCCCAGAAAAAGATCGAACGCCGCAACGTCAAGCTGGGCCAGCTCTACAACGGGCTGCGCGTCGTGGAAAACAGCACGGGTGACAAAAGCAAAGACTTGAAACCCACCGACCTGGTGGTGATCAGCGGGCTGCAGCGCGTTCAGGTGAACAAAGAGGTGACCTGGAACGGCGTCGTGCCCATGCCGCGGGCGGGGGTCTTTGGCGATACCGTTGTGGACGGTATTTCGAGTCCGTCATTAAGCACTGGCAAATCGGGCAACTAATGCTGTGAGCCCGAAGCGCAAGCAAGGAAGGCATTTGACAACCTTGCTTGCGCTTCGGGCTCACAGCCGGAGGTTTCGCGGTGTTTTCGCGTTTCTTCATTGATCGGCC
>DASRAT010000259.1:0-6216 GCA_035638015.1 Gemmataceae bacterium
TCGAGGCAACTTTTCCCGGCCTGCAAAACTCCTCTTTCCGCGTGTCCAGTCCGGCAACACGCGCCTACAACTGCATCGGCTGGGCAGCCGGTGACGCCAAGCATTGGTGGTGGCCGGACGTTGATCCAGACAACGACACCATCTATTGGCCTCCCGGCATTGCAATGGAAGAAACTTTGGACGCCTTCGTGGCCGCTTTTGCCACCCTGGGCTACGTTCCTTGCTTTGGCGCTGATTTCGAGCCTGGATTTGAGAAGGTCGCCTTGTTTGCCATCGGTGCTGTTCCGACCCATGCCGCTCGACAACTGCCGAACGGCCGCTGGACAAGCAAGCTTGGGTTTCGCGAGGACATCGAGCATGATTTACAAACCGTGAGCGGAGAAGCATACGGAGACGTTGTATTACTTCTCAAACGCCCGCTTTCACTGCCTTCGCCTGCGTCGAGTGCACCAGGTTGACGCCAGCCTGAACGCCGTCATGGTTAGAAAGTCGCAAATGTCCCACCGCTACCTCGTCCAGTTCAACCCCAAACACACGCCCCACCTGTTCACCGACATCCTCGTCATCGGCGCCGGCATCGCCGGCTTACGCGCCGCCCTGGAAATCCCCGGCCAACTCGACGTTCTGGTCGTCACCAAGGACTCCATCCAGCAATCCAACAGCGCCTACGCCCAGGGCGGCATCGCCGGCGTTTTGTCGCCCGAGGATCGCTTCGAGAACCACATCGAGGACACCATCCAGGCCGGCGGCGGCCTGTGCCATCGCGACGTCGTCGAGCTGGTGGTTCGCGAAGCGCCCGAGCAAATCACCGAGCTGATTCGCTGGGGCACCCATTTCGACGAGGAAGACGGCCATCTCGCTCTGACGCGCGAAGGCGGTCACAGCCATCGCCGCATTGTGCACGCCCTGGGCGACGCCACCGGTTTCGAGGTCATGCGGGCCATCATCGAACGCGCCAAACAAACGCCCAACATCACCTTGTGGGGCGACACGTTCACGCTCGATCTGCTGACGTGCGAAGGCCGCTGCGTCGGGGCAGCCGTGTGGCGCGTGGGCCAGGGTCTCTTGCTCATTTGGGCCAAACAAACCATCCTCGCCTCGGGCGGCGCCGGCATGGTTTACCGCGAGACCACTAATCCGCCCGTGGCTACCGGCGACGGCATGGCTGCCGCTTACCGGGCCGGGGCTGAATTGCGTGACATGGAGTTCATGCAGTTTCATCCCACGGTGCTTTACGTCGCCGGCTCGAGCCGTTTCCTCATCAGCGAAGCGGTCCGCGGCGAAGGTGCATATCTGCGTGACCGCAACGGCGTGCGTTTCATGCCCGAGATCGACCCCCGCGCCGAGTTGGCCCCGCGCGACGTGGTCGCGCAGGCCATCGTCCGCCGCATGGAGGAAACGCGCCATCCGAACGTCTATCTCGACTTGTCCCACCTCGACAAGGCCTTGGTAAATCGGCGTTTTCCCGGCATCGCCAAGGTGTGCAAGAGCTTCGGCCTCGACATCACTCGCGATCTGATCCCGATCCGTCCCGGCGCTCATTACATGGTCGGCGGCGTGACCGTGGACGCCCAGGGCCGCACCACACTGCCCGGTTTGTGGGCCGCCGGCGAGGTCACCTCCAGCGGCCTGCACGGCGCCAATCGCCTGGCCTCCAACAGCCTCCTGGAAGGCCTGGTTTTCGGCACGGCCTGCGGCAAAGGCGCCGCGGCCAGCGCCGCCGCGCTGCCCGACACACTTACCGCACTTCCCTTATCCAGCAAGTTCGCCCCGGAAACCGAAGGCGCGCTCGACGTGGCCGACATCACCAATTCGCTCCGCAGCGTCATGGTGCGTTACATGGGCGTCACCCGCGACCAGTCCGGTCTGAAACAGGTGGAGCAAGACGTCGCCTTCTGGTGCCGTTACGTGCTGGCCCGCGAATTCCATGATCGCCCAGGCTGGGAGTTGCAAAACCTGCTCACGATTGCCCGCCTGATGATTCATTCAGCTTTGGTCCGCGAAGAATCGCGCGGCGTTCATTTTCGCAGTGACTTTCCGCAACGTGATGACGCCGCCTGGCAACGCCACGTGGTGGCGCCCGCACTGCCGTGAAATGATCTGTTTCTTTGTCGTGTTTTCTTTTTTCACGTTTTCGTGATTCGCATTTCATCCCACAATCACCCGCGGCCGCTTCTGTGCATCCGGCTCCGCCGCGTGAATCAACTCGCGCACCTTGGATGGAATATTCCCCTCCCCAAACGCCAGATAGCTCCAGCTCGCGGCCAGCAGATTGATATCCGCCCAGCCAAAGTGCAAACTCGGCGGCTTGCTGGCCCGCGACATTTCCAGGGCAATGGCCGCAATGGCATGGGCAATCGACACACAGCGCCCCACCTTGATGATGTAACGCTTGTCCTCCTGCACCACTTCGATCAGCAACCGCTGATAAAAATTGCTGGGATCGTCCACTTCGATTTCCAGAAAGACGATCTCGACATTCGGATCGAGATTGTGCTCTTGGCGAAGTCGCGTTTCCTTGTGTTCGCGGTCAGGCCGGTTGGGATGATGCGGCACCAACACCGGAAAATCGAGGATTCGCAAGGAATTCCACAGAAACTCCGATTCGCGGTTAACGAAATCGTAACCCACCGTCCGCAGTTCATCACTGCGCACGGCCCGAATCACAACCGACATCGTCAGGATGGCCAAGATGAAGCCAAGTGCGATCATCAACCCCGTCGGCGAACCGACAATGACCGCCACTGTGGTCGCCACAAAAATAGCGGCCACCAGCAAAAACCACCACGGCCGCCGATGCGAGCCTTTCTTGTGCAAGTCATGTTTTCGGGACAAAACGGTAACAGTGCAGGCGCTCGCCATCAACACGAGCACGCCCGTGGCATAAGCCCCGCGCTGGTCTTCGACATCGGCCCGGAAATAAAGCGTCACCGCCAAGTTCACCAGGGCGAAAAGCATGAGCAAAATGCCCCAGCGTGTCGTCCACTTGAGTTCCATGCCAAAACGCAGCAAGAACTGCGGCAGCAGCACCGACAAGGCCGTCATGACGCTGGTGCCAGCCAATGTCAAAAGCAACACGGTTGTGATGTCATAAACCGATCCGAATGCCACGCCGAACAGCGGGCCTAACCCGTCGGCGCCGTCCACAATCGCTCCACCGTGGGCGAGATAGGCCAGCGCGCGATTCATCGCCTGGCCGTTGGCGCTAAACGCACTTTCGGGGATCAGCACCGTCGTCACCAGGACCGAGCTGAGCAAGTAAACCGACATGATCACAGCCGCCGTCAGAAGCACCTTGCGGCTGTTGCGAATGCGGCCACGCGGCCTTTTCGGATCGTCGTCGGCTCGGCCCCGCACCTGCGGCATTAGAATTAAACTCATCTCGAAACCCGACAAACCCAGCGACAACTGCGGCAACAACAAAACGCAAAGAATGGCGACGCTCGCCCAATTCGGCCCCGCCCAAAACGGCTTGGCGATCTGCCAATCGCCGCTTTCCACTTGCTGCCACCAGCGCTCCAACTTTTCGGGATGGTCCCAAAGGTGCTGCAAACAAGCGCCGACGACTATTGCGTTGAGGATCAAGTAAAGTCCAACAACAGGCACCGCCCAGAAAAGGACGTTGCGATTAAAGCCCTTGCGCAGCACCCACCAGAAAAGGAACCCGATCGCCCCAAGCAGAATGGTCACCACGATTTGTTCATTCAAATAAACGGCAGCCCTGTCTCCCAGCGTCTGCTTGGCCCACGTTTTCATTTCGGCCGCCGTCGTTTGCAGTGTTTTTTGCTCTTCGATGTAGGCATTGTGCGTCACATGCTCCGCCGCATCCGCCAGCGACAGCGATTTGATCATCACAAAGTCGGTGGCCGCGAAACCAAGCAAAAACAGGATCAGCGTCTTGCCCAACCAACCGCGGACGAATCTCTCCAGCAGCGCGATGGACCCCTGCCCCTGCGCCGATTTGCCGGCGACATAGAAATAAACGGGCAGCGCACCGAACAAGGTAACAAGCACGACAACCACCGTGGCCAGTGGCCCCAGCCGGCCGGCGACATTGAAAGTGATGGAGGGTTGATAAGCCAGCGTGCTGAAATAATCGACGCCGAGCAGACACATGACCCAAAGCCACCAATACTCCGGTCCCCGCTCGTCTGTCGTCAATGGAGCAGGAGCGACGGGTTGGAGCTGGCCGGGGGTGGAGGAGTCCTTGGAAACGGACATGATGAAAGAATAGACTGAACGATGGACAATGTACAGTAGGGTGGGTGGAGTCTTCGGAACCCACCTAGCGAGCCGGTGGGTTCCGAAGACTCCACCCACCCTACATGACTCAACCGATAAGGACAAAACCATGAATCGTCGCATCCCAATGGTTTTCACCGCTGTTTTGTTCGTCGCCGGTTTCTGCTATGCCCAGGGCGACGCCCAAAAAGACCAGCAAGCGCTACAGGGAACCTGGAAAGTGACCAAGGTGGTCAGCGCCGGCAAAGCGCAGCCCGAAGACCTGGTCAAACAAATCACCGTCCTCTTCGAAGGCGACAAGGTCACCGTGAAGCTGGCTGCCGACGTCCTCTCAGAAAGCTCCTTCAAGTTGGACGCCGCCAAGAATCCCAAACAGATCGATGCAACGTCATTGACCGGACCCGACAAGGCGCAAAAGAAAATGAGCATTTACGAATTGAACGGCGATGAACTGAAACTTTGCCATTTCATTGGTGATGAAGGCCTGAAAAAACGGCCGGCCAGCTTCGATGACGACAAAACCGAGCCAACGTCGACGATGTATTTACAGCGTCAAAAGAAATGAGCCAGGTTGTGGGACGGCCTTCCCAGGCCGTCCTTGACGCATGGACGGCCTGGGAAGGCCGTCCTACAAAACATTGCGCCCTTGGCAAACGCCGTCGCGAACGTGACAATTGCAGGAAGCGTTTGAAACCATGAATCTTTGCCGCCGAGTGCCATGAAAATCCGTGAATTGTTCGCCCTGCCAGGGACGCACGTCTCCTTTGAGTTTTTTCCACCGCCCACGGAGGTTGCCGAGGCCACGCTCTTCAGAGACGTGGTCCCCGCCCTCAAACAGCTGGGCCCGCGTTTCTTTTCAGTGACCTACGGCGCCGGCGGCGGCACACGTGACAACACCATTCGTGTCGTCGACCGCATTCGCAAGGACTACGGCGTCGAGGCAATGGCCCATTTAACTTGCGTCGGCCACACACAGCAGGTCCTGGGCGAAGTCCTCGATCAAGTCCTGGGGCTCGGCATTGACAACATTCTCTGTTTGCGCGGCGATCCACCCAAAGGCGAAACAAAGTTTGTCGCCACCGAAGGTGGTTTCGCCAATGCCATTGACTTGATTCGCTTTGTCAGAAAACGCTCGACCATCGGCATCGGGGCTGCCTGTTATCCTGAAGGCCATGTGGAATGCCCCGACCGCCAGCTTGATTGGGACCGCGCCGCCGCCAAGGTCGAAGCCGGCGCCGATTTTCTGATCACACAACTCTTTTACGACCTCGATCCCTTCTATGAGATGGAGGATTACCTGGTCAACAAAAAGGGCGTCAAGGTGCCGATCGTTCCTGGCATCCTGCCGATCTTGAACACCGCCCAGATCAAACGCTTCACGAAGCTGTGCGGCGCCCACATTCCGCCCGACCTCATGGTCCGGCTTGAAGAACATGCCGCCGACGACCAAGCGGTCCGGCAAATCGGCGTCGAGCATGCAACCGAAATGTGCACCAGACTGATCGCCCACGGCAGCGAGGGATTGCATTTTTACTGCCTCAATCGCGTGCCCAGCTCCAGCGAAGTGATAAAAAACCTACACCTCGTTTAGCCGCGACGCAAAGCGGAGCGCGGCGAGACCGCAACCACTATCTTGGACCCCAACCATGGCCACAACCCAATCGAAGCGAGTACTCTTCTTCGCCTTTTGCGCAGTCCTGGTTTGCGCCGTATTTGCGCCGCTGACGGACGCTCAGCCCGCAGCCGGCAAAGCCGTGCAGGCCAAACACGGCATGGTCGTCACCGTCTCCGGCCCCGCCAGTGACGTGGGCGTCGCCATCCTGCAAAAAGGCGGCAATGCTGTCGACGCCAGCGTGGCGGTTGCCTTTGCCCTGGCGGTCACGCATCCCACCGCCGGCAATATCGGCGGCGGCGGATTCATGCTCGTCCATTCTCCCGGCGGCGAGCCAGCGTTTTTCGATTATCGCGAAACCG